>JAFAHP010000505.1 GCA_019237175.1 Alphaproteobacteria bacterium | reverse complement strand
TGAGCGGGCCGCTTGAGAGGGACTCTTCTCTGGGGCGAAGGGCCGAGGGCTGACGCTGGTATCTGACGGTATCTCGCCGGAATCTCGGCCTAAGCCTTTGAGATAGCTGCCGTATCTGGGTATCTTGGAACTTTTTCAATAGTACACCTCTATTATACAGAGAAAAGAAAAGCTGCGAAAGGCCAGATACCGAGCTACGCCCTCTAGACGGAACTTTACGCGTCCCAAAGAACGGAAGCCAGGGATCGCGCGGGTTTGCGCGTGGTCTGGCGGGGATCTTATGACTACGGCTCAGCGGTGGGCGCGACCCCGAGCAAGTCGAAGGCGTGTTTTTGGAAGGCGGTCGGCGTGGCCAGTACGGTCGCGTCCAGATCGGTGCCGAAGCGCACCGTGTTTCGGGTCATGGTGGCCAGATCGGTGAGCAGCGTACGAAAGCTGTGGACCGGATGGCCATCCTGGGTGCGCTTGCTGGCGGCCTTGCGCTGCGCGGCCGGCGAGACGGTCGCCTTGGCCACGGGGGAGCGGCGCCGGGCCTGGGCGGCAGCGCGGTCGTGGTCATCAAACAGCAGGGGAGCTAGCGCCTGACGCATGTGCCATTCGAGGTGGTAGGCGAGCAGGCACAAAAAGACATGGGCGCGGACGCGGTCCTCGTTCCAGTGGTAGACGGGCCGCACTTCGAGATCGACCGTTTTGCAGCTGCGAAAGGCGTGTTCGACGGTCGACAGGGATTTATAGGAAAGGACCGTCGCCTCGGCATCGAGTTCGGCGCTGGGCACCGGGGTGCGCAGCACATAGACCCCGTCGAGTTTGGCTTCGGCCTCGATCGCGGCGGCATTGCGGGCGAAGGTGAAATCGTCCTCGGTGATGGTGCGGATGAAGTGCTTGGCCATTTTCTTGCGGTTGAGCACGGCGCCGACCGCCTCGCCGATGGTCGCCGCCCCGCGCAGCGGCCGGCGTTTGCGGCGCACCCGAGCCTGGATGGCGCGCAAGGCCTGCTCGGTGGCGGCGAGCAGTTCGCCGCGCTTGCGGCCGCGCTCTTCGGCGAGCGCCGGGTTGCGGCAGACGATCAGGCGCTCGCCCGGGTAATCCGGACTGGTGATCTCGGCCAGGTCACGCTCGTCGAACAGCGAGATCTGCAACGGGCCGTCATCGGCGGCGAGCGCCTGGATAGCGGGAGCGCGCAACGCGGTGATCCAGTCGAGCCCGGCCGGTTGCAGCTCCGCGGTGATGCGCGCCTGGGTGATCATCCCGCGATCCCCGACCAGCACCACGCGGCGCAGGCCAAAGCGCTGCCGCAGCTTGTCGATCTGGACCTTTAGCGTGCTCGGGTCGGCGGTGTTGCCGGCGAACACCTCGACCGCGATCGGGCAGCCCTGCAGCGTGCACAGCACGCCGAAGACGATCTGCAATTTGTTGGGCTTGCCGTCGCGGCTGTAACCGAACTGCGCGAGCGGACAGCGGCGGCCTTCCAGATAGGTCGAGGTCACGTCGTAGAGCACCAGGGTGCGCTCGCCCAGGTGGCGACGCGCCAGCCGGGCTTCGATGGCGCTCTGCTGGGCCAGCAGCCAGTCGAGGGTTTCGTACAGTTCGTTGACGGCTACCCGGTCCAAACTCAACACGGCGCCCAGCGAATGGCTGGCGGTCGTGGCGTCGAGGCCGCGCGCGGTGGCCAGCTTGGCCGCCGGATCGATCAGCCGCGCCACGATCAGGGCGAGCGCCAGCAACCGGGTGCGCGCTGCTCCCGGGGGCATCAGCGCGGCGGTTTTGACGCGCGGGTCAAGCCCGAGGCGGCGGGCGATGCCGAGCGCGGCGGCGATGTGGCCGTGCGGCAACGACCGCACGATCTCAAAGCCTTTCTCGGCCGGCAGCAGCTGTTCGTCGCGCAGCACCGCGCGCAAGGCCGCAATCTTCTCGGGCTTCCATTTGGACAGATTGGCGAGGGTGCGGTTCTTGACCTGACCGGCTTCACGGTAGGTCTCGCGCAGCAGGATGGCAGGGGGCGAGCCGCGGTTTGGGACAACAGTGACGTACATGAGGCTATATTAGCCCACAGACGCAGCGTAACTAAAGTTTATTCTGACGTCTTACATGACTACAACATCGTAGCCAAAAAGGGCCAAACACCAGCCTTTCCGCGGCTTTCCGCCTAAAAGAGGGGTAAAGTTCCGACTAAAGGTCGACCGGCCAGGACGAATCAGCCGGATCGTAGGCAACGCGGAGATCCCAATCCAAAAGGTATGACGCTCGACGTCTACTCTGCCGGCGTGGATCGCGGGCAAGATTAAAAATTGTTCATTTCGACCCGATTGCGGTCTGATTTATT
>JAFAHP010000450.1 GCA_019237175.1 Alphaproteobacteria bacterium | reverse complement strand
CTGATCGCCCGGCCGAGAGGGCCGAGGTAGATCCTGTTTCCTGGAATCGCGCAGATTCCGGCTCCGTCGTTGGCGGGTGGTCTTCACTCAGCTCGCGCTCAACGGGCGCCGTCGAAGACAGCCGCTCCGACGGGGTCTCACCTCGCGGTTCGGCTTCTGGGTCCAGCCACGCGGTTTCGTCATCCTTCGCAGCGTGTTCGGCCGCGACAAATCCTTCATTCCGGGTGGGCTCTGCGCGTTTCGGCGTGGTCCCAACGACGACCGGCAGCCCGGGTAAGGCATCCTCAAGCGGTACCCCACCCTCATCGTCGCTTTCGTCCGTCATGTCCGACGGCGTTGCCTCCAGGGGGTGCAGTCCCGGTTCAGCGAACTTCCGATCCGCCACTGGAATACGATAGTAATCGGCATGGATCTCACTGAATGCCAGAAAACCGTGCCGATTGCCGCCGTATTCCACGAACGCGGCCTGCAACGATGGCTCGACTCTTGTTACTTTTGCGAGGTAGATGTTCCCCTTTACTTGTTTTTTCGTCGAGGCTTCGAAATCAAATTCTTCGAGACGGTTGCCGTCCATCACCACTACCCGAGTCTCTTCGGGATGAGTGGCATCGATAAGCATGCGCTTTGCCATTCCGGTGTAGCTCCGAGGACCGCGCCACGGCCGCGCGAGATCCGGCGGGCGGCACGATCCCGTATGAAAGGAAGCCGCCAACCGCTGCGCTCAGCCCTTCTGGGTACGATCTCGGATCAGCCATTGCGGGATCTCGTCAGGGACGGCTTCAGTTCCAACAATTCTCTGCGCCCCACGCGCCCGGCCGGTGCGGCGGCCGCAGCCGCCGATCATACCGGCTCGCAACGCAGCTGCCCGTGCAACGCGGCGCGGAACAGTGGGCGGCGATTTTTCGCAAACGATAATGTATATAGTGTGCTGCGCCGCGACAATGCCTTCGTCGGAACCGCTGCAAGTTGCCAGCGATATCGGGCCCGGTGGGCGAATTACGAAACTGGCTTTGAAAAAACGGTCGGGATGCGCGCATATAGGCGCGGTCGTGCGAGGACAAAAAAGTTGCAACAGGAGCGGCTGCGTCGAGCCGCCGTCATTGTAAATGGTTAAATTCATCAGATTTCTCTTTGTTTGCGCCGTAATCCTGGCAGTTGCCGGCTGCGGGCTTGTGGGCATCACGATCTGGTATTTCGGCCGTGATCTGCCGGACTATTCCCAGCTCGCGCATTATCAGCCGCCGATCATGACCCGGGTTCAGGCGGGGGACGGCCGATTGCTCGCTGAATATGCGGCCGAACGGCGTGTTTTCGTTCCGATCCAGGCGATTCCCAAGCGCGTCATCGACGCCTTCGTGTCCGCTGAAGATAAGAACTTTTACAATCATCACGGGGTTGACCCGCTATCAGTCATCCGCGCCGCGATTACCGACGTCGGGCGCTTGCATTCCAATCGCCGGCCGGTTGGCGCTTCGACCATTACCCAGCAAGTCGCCAAAAATATGCTGTTGTCGAGCGAAGTGTCGCTCGCGCGCAAAATCAAGGAGGTGCTGCTCGCGACACGAATTGAGGCAGCGATGCCCAAAGAGCGCATCCTTGAGCTCTACCTGAACGAGATCTATCTCGGTTCGGGCGCTTACGGCGTCGCTGCGGCAGCACAGACCTATTTCGACAAATCTCTCGACGATCTCACTTTGGGCGAGGCGGCATTTCTCGGCGGCTTGCCCAAAGCGCCCAATCGTTACAACCCGGCGCATTTTATGGACACGGCAACCGCGCGCCGCGATTGGGTGCTCGACCGCATGGTCGAGGACGGGTTTGCAAGCCGGCCGATGGCTGAAGCGGCCGAGGCGGAAGCTATTATCCTCCACCGCCGCCGTGAAGCCGATCAGGTCAAGGCGCCCTATTTTGCCGAACAGGTCCGCCGCGAACTGATCGCGCGCTATGGCGAAAAAGTGCTTTACAGCGGCGGCTTGTCGGTGCGCACCAGCCTTGATCCGCGGCTGCAGACAGCCGCCGACAAGGCCTTGCGCGACGGATTGATCGCCTATGACCACGCTCATGAGGGCTGGCGCGGCGGCATCGCCCGAATCGATCCCAAAGGCGATTGGGTGGCGCACCTCGCTGCGGTACCGGTCCCGGCGGTAGCAAACGATGTCGGCTGGCGCTTGGCGGTGGTGCTGCGGACGACGCCCGGTGACGCCGCAATCGGGTTTGTCGACGGCGACACCGGTCATATCCCGTTTTCCCAGATGCGCTGGGCGCGACCGCGTTATTCCGGCGGTGGTCGCGGCCCGGCTCCGCGCGGCACCGGTGATGTCGTCAAACCCGGTGATGTCGTGATGGCGGCACCGATTGCCGCATCTCCGCAAGACGGTAGTGAGGGTGCAGAAGCGCGCGCAGACGACAAGCGGGATGGCCAAAACCGATGGGCGGCCGAGCGCGGGCAGACCAAGACTAGGCAGGCGGCGACAACGCCACCCGACCCAACCGCTTTCACCCTGTGCCAGGTTCCCGAGGTCTCCGGCGCGCTCGTTGTGATGGACCCGCACAGCGGGCGGGTACTGGCGATCAGCGGCGGTTTCAGCTTTGCGATCAGCCAATTCGATCGCGCGACCCAGGCCTATCGGCAGACGGGGTCGGCAATCAAGCCGTTTGTCTTTTTAACTGCCTTGGAAAATGGGTTCACGCCGTCGACCCGCGTCAGCGATGCGCCGATTTCATTGCCGCAGGGCCCCGGTTTGCCGATGTGGACCCCGACCAACTACGAAGCCGACCGATTCCGTGGGCCGACCCCTTTGCGGATCGGGCTCGAACAGTCGATCGATACTCTAACCGTGCGCCTTGCCACAATGATCGGCTTGGATCCCATCGCGCAGACGATCGAGCGGTTTGGCATTCTTGACCACGTGCCTCATGAATACGCAATCACGCTCGGGGCCGGCGCGACGACGCCGCTACGGCTGACCACCGCCTACTCGATGATCGTTAATGGTGGCAAACGCATTACCCCGACCGTGATCGACCGGGTGCAGGACCGCAACGGCAAGACGATCTGGCGTGCTGACGACCGTCCTTGCGACGGCTGCGGCGATGTTGACTGGCAACATCAGCCGGTGCCGGTCATGCCTGACAGCCGCGAACAGGTCGCCGATCCGGGGTCTGCCTATCAAATGGTGACGATGATGCAGGGAGTTGTCGAGCGCGGTACCGGAACCGCCGTCAAGGCCGTCGACAAGCCGCTCGCCGGAAAAACCGGCACGACCAACGATTTTCGTGACGCCTGGTTTGTGGGGTTCAGCCCCGATCTTGCCGCCGGCGTTTATGTCGGGTACGACGAGCCCGACAGCCTCGGCAAGGACGAGACCGGCGGCCATGTCGCCGCCCCTATCTTTCGCGATTTGATGTTCGCCGCACTGAAGAATACGCCGGCGGTCGATTTCCGCATTCCGCCGGGCCTGCGACTCTATCGCGTCAGCGCTGCCACCGGGCTGCCGGTATCGGGCAGCGAGCCGGCGATCTATGAGGCTTACAAGCCGGGAACCGAACCCGGTAGCAGTCCCAAACGTCAGTCCAAGGCCGGCGCGGAAGAAGATTCACCCGACGCTGCCGGCGAATCCGGTCCCGGTGATCCGCAAAGCAACGACATGGCTGCAGGCACCCGCGAGCCTGATCAGATGGGCAGCGCCGACGCTGAGCCACCCAGAGGGATCGACGCCGCGCCGTCGGGCGACCAACCTGTCGCATCCCGCCTTGAGTCTCCTCCTCCCGCTTCTAACCGCGGGCCGCCGCCGTCTCGCGGCGCTCCCGCTAGCGGCACCGGCGGCCTATATTAGAATTTCACCGTCGCCCGCGCGTGAGCGGGAGCCCCGGGGCCGGAGCGACGAGGGGAAACTGATGAAAACTGAACGGAGCAGAAATGCGAGCCGAAATCGAAGCGGCGGCAGGCGACATCAGAAAGTCGCTGGCCCTGCTGAGGAGGCATCTTTGACTGGGAAACAGCCACCCGGCGCCTCGCCGAACTGAACGCCCAAGTTGAAAACCCACGGCTGTGGGAGGATCCTGCAAGCGCGCAAAAATTGCTGCGCGAGCGCACCCGGCTCGACCAGGCAATCTCAGGCTACCAGCGCATCGAGCGCGAGGTTGAGGAGGCCTTGGAGTTGATCGCACTGGGTGAGGTCGAAGGCGACGCGGCGGTGGTTGCCGAAGCCGAAGCAGCACTCGAAAAACTGCGCGCCGAAGCCTCGCGGCGCGAACTCGAGAGCCTGCTGTCGGGCGAGGCCGACGGCAACGATTGCTATCTCGAAGTCCACGCCGGCGCCGGCGGTACCGAAGCCCAGGACTGGGCCGAGATGCTGCTGCGCATGTATGTGCGCTGGGCAGACGCACACGGCTACAAGGTTGAATGGCTCGAAGAAAGCGGCGGCGAAGAGGCGGGGATCAAATCGGCGACAATCCGGGTCGACGGCCCCGACGCCTACGGCTGGTTGAAGACCGAAAGCGGAGTCCATCGCCTGGTTCGCATTTCGCCGTTTGACTCGAACGACCGCCGTCACACCAGCTTTGCGTCGGTCTGGGTCTACCCGGTTGTCGACGACAAGATCGAGATCGAGATCAGCGACAAGGATCTGCGCATCGACACCTACCGGTCGTCGGGGGCCGGCGGCCAGCACGTCAACAAGACCGACAGCGCCGTCCGCATCACCCATTTGCCGAGCGGCATTGTCGTGCAATGCCAAAGCGAGCGCTCGCAGCACCAAAACCGCGCCCATGCTTTCGACATGCTGCGCGCGCGGCTCTATGAAGCCGAGTTGCAACGCCGCGAGGCGGTGACCGACGCGATGAACGCAACCAAGACCGATATCGGGTGGGGCCACCAGATCCGCTCCTACGTGCTGCAGCCCTATCAAATGGTCAAGGATCTGCGCACCGGGGTCGAGACCGGCAATACCGGCGCCGTGCTCGACGGCGATCTCGACCGGTTTCTCGCCGCCGCACTCGCGGCCCGCATCGAAGGCACCGACGCAATTGCCGCCAAATCGTAAGAGCCGCGATACGACACGATTGCGCAAGAGGACGCGCAGCCATGGCCCGCTGCTGCTTCCGCTGAGCTCCCGCGGTCTGAAGGTGCAACCCGCATGATCTCCAGAATAGTATCCACCGGCGTGCTGGTCTTGCTCTCGGCCGGTGCATTTCTGAGCCAGGCCACCTTTGCCGAAAACAGCGACAGCACCGTGTTCTTGTTATTTGGCGCCGTGGTGGGATTGTTTGCCGTCTTGAATTGGTTTGCTTGGTCGGCGATCCGCGAGGGTTGGGATTACGGACAGCGGCCGAGCCAGCCGGGTCCCGGACTGCCGGTTTCCGCATCGTTCTGGCCGGTCTACATCGACGGCCTTTTGAATGCGTTCTCGGCAGCCGGCCTGCCCTGGGCGAAGCCGGGTCCATCGACACGTAGCCGCGACCGGCGACCCTAACCCCTTTCACCCGCCACTTCTTGGCGCGCGGCGGCATCCGCGGCATCCCACCCAAGCCGGAAAATCCGGAAGGAGCCACGGCTGCAGTGAAAGCCGGCCCGGGCGCCTCAGGAGAAGGCATTTTTCATCGTCCTTTCGACGCGCTCGAACAATCGGCAATTCGGGACAGCTGCAATCTGTGCGAAAAAGCCGAGCGGCTCAGCTCGCTTGCAATAGACACGTCAAATCCGGCGAAGACTAACCTCAGCGTTAGAAGGACTTGCCCCAACGACGCGGCGCCTGGCCGCAGGTCGGCGCAAAATTTCCGCCTTCTCGGGCCCGCGCGAAATCGGCTGCGCCGCTGTGAGGGCCGGCTTATGATGCGCCTTGGTTGGTACAGCATTCGGGTCGAGCGATGAGCGACATCCAGCATCACATCGGGGGCAGAAGGGTCGACGGCAAAAGCGGGCGCTGGGGCGATGTCTTTAACCCGGCGACCGGCGAGAAAGTGAGGCGCGTCGCTTTTGCGGAACCCTCCGAGGTCGACGCCGCGGTCAAGGCGGCCGCCGCCGCGTTCCCTGCCTGGGCCGCGACCCCGCCCCTCACCCGTGCCAGGATCATGTTCAAATTCCTCGAACTTCTGGCGCGCGAGCACGATGCCCTGGCGCGGACCATCTCCGAGGAGCATGGCAAAGTCTTTTCCGACGCGCAGGGCGAGATCACCCGCGGCGTCGAGGTCGTCGAGTTCGCCTGCGGCATCCCGCATCTGTTGAAGGGCGAGTTTGCCGAGCAGGTCGGGCGCGGCATTGACAGCTGGTCGGTGCGCCAGCCGCTGGGCGTGTGCGCCGGGATCACGCCGTTCAACTTCCCGGCGATGGTGCCGATGTGGATGTTCCCGGTGGCACTCGCCTGCGGCAACACCTTTGTGCTGAAACCGTCAGAACGCGCCCCGGCGGCTGGCGTCCGTATCGCCGAATTGTTGACCGAGGCCGGTCTGCCCGCGGGCGTGTTCAACGTCGTCAACGGCGATAAGGTGGCGGTCGATGCGATCCTGCACCATCCGCAGGTCGCCGCGGTCAGCTCTGTCGGCTCGACGCCGGTCGCCCAATACATTTATGCGACCGCGGCGGCGGCGGGCAAACGGGTGCAGGCGCTGGGCGGTGCCAAAAACCACATGGTCGTGATGCCCGACGCCGATCTCGACCAGGCGACAGACGCGCTGATGGGTTCGGCCTATGGGGCCGCCGGCGAACGGTGCATG
>JAFAHP010000801.1 GCA_019237175.1 Alphaproteobacteria bacterium | reverse complement strand
CAGCCGTTGCAGCAGACACTGCTTCAGGAAGTGCAAGAGCGAATGAGCGCCAACATCAAGGCGATGGACGTCAAGACGATGATCGATAGCTGGCTGCCGGCGACGGTCAAGGGCTTCGAGCAATTGCAGCAAATCTTCGCGGCGCAGATGGCCCGCCGCACCGGTGACAAGAAATAGCAATCGCCCTTGGAGCAGCACACACGAATTTCAAAAGATCGATCGCCGCATCGCCGCTCTCGCGGATCCATTGATGATCAGACCCGGTGGACCAGGCCCGGGCACCCGAAACCGTACCGGTCTGTCGGGCGGCTGCCGAGACGTGATGCGCCGCCGAACTCAGTTGCCCGGGGGCACGGGGAGGTCGAACACCGTCATGTCGTTTGCATTATCGTCGACCACCACAAATCGAGCCGTATCGGAACTGACCATTCCCACACCGATGCCAAAGGCGCCGCCTTGCCCCGCGTCCACATTAAACTGGGTGACAAACTTGCCCCCTTTGGTGAACTCGACGATCTCGCTGGGCTGGGTCGGATCCTGATTAACCGCATCGCCATTACTTGTGAGCAAATCCCCATTGGGGGCGAACACCAAGCCCAGCGGCCCGCGCAAATGCTCGTCGCTGAAAACGACCGTGCCGGTGCCCGACGAGCCGGTCCTCGACCCCGCATGCGCGACTGCGAAAATCTCGTTGTCGTTGGTCGATGCGACATAGAGGATATCGGTTTTAGGATCATAGGCCAGTCCGGTCGGTCCAAGGACCAAAGCGGTGGAGTTGAGGACGACCGAATAGCCCGAGGCGATCACCGTGGCGCTGGTCACAGAGACGCCACTCGGAGAAATCGAGAGGTTCAAGCGGGTTACGGTACCGTTGTTGACGGTGCCGTTGTTGACGTTCGAGACAAAAACCAGCGCGTGATCGAACTGGTCAAAGACCGTCAAATCCCACGGACCGTTGAGCTGGTTGGTGTAGGGCGACGGCGGGATCTGGTTGCCGTTGCGGTCGAGGAACAGCAGCGAACCCGGCGGCTGGATCACACCGCCCGAGGTCGGGACGTTGCCGACGATGACAAACCCGCGCCTGAGGACACCGAGAGCCGTCGTCAGCCCGAGACCCGACCCCTGGAAGAAAGTGGTTGCGTTGCCCGCGCTGCCCGGCATGACGGAGGGCGCGACCAACCCGTTCGGGGTCAGCTTGATGATCGTCGTGCCCGTGCCCTGGGCATTACTGCTGTCGTTGAAATTCGAGACGAGGACATCGCCGGGCGCAATCGCGCTACCCGCCGGAAAACCTTTTGGGACGATGGCCACGCCATAGGGATTGAGATCCCCGTTTAAGGGAATCGTCGACGATATGATGATATTCGGCAAAAACGGCTGGACTTCGTCACCGGCTGAAGCCGGAGCGGCGAAGAAAGCTACGGCCACACCGGCTAGCGGAATCGCCAGCAGCATGGCCGCCAACCCGTTTCGAAGATTTTTCATGGACTATCCTCCTCGCGACCGGCCGCTCGTCTGGTATTGGCATTCTCATCGGAGGCGACCTCCAGGAGCAGCAGGATCGAACCGTCCCTGAGCAATGACTCGCTCCTGGGTGCATCTATTCCGGGGAGGTTCGGCGGCGGCCACGCCCGTCTTTTCTTCGATTCGTTGCGTCAGCGAAGATATCGACCCAAACCCCATGGTTATCGGACTGTTGGCTCGCTCGCGCTGATCGCTCCGCCACAGAGACAGTCGTTCGCACGCTGCCATCACTTTTATGTGAGAGGCGATGATCAGGTTGCTGCTTCGTCCAATGCCATCGGTCCCGGCGCTCGATGTCGGCGACGGTCGGCACGGCATGACCCCCAGGGGTGAGCGGGATGGTCGATTTTCCATGACGCACCGAGCGGCGCGCCAACAGGTAAAGCTTCGTCGCTGCTTTGGGTTTGACCGAGAAGGTTGCCGGTCAAATCGGCGTGTTGGGAGGAAATCGCTGTGAGCATGTCATTGCGCACCGAGCGGTTGTTGCTGCGGCCGTGGCGTGACCAGGACCTGGCGGCGTTCGCCGCGATGTCGGCCGACGCGCAAGTCATGGAGTTTCTGCCGCCATTGGCCGAGCCGGAGGCATGCGCGGCGTGGGCGGCGCGGCTCACAGCGCATTGGCGCGACCATGGCTTTGGTCGCTGGGTCGTCGAGCTGCCGGGCGAGGCGAGCTTTATCGGCGTTGTCGGTCTCGCCTGGATTTCCTATCAGGCGCATTTTACGCCAGCGGTCGAGATCGCCTGGCGTTTGCTACGCGCTTATTGGGGACGCGGCTATGCCACCGAGGCGGCGCGCGCGACACTCGATTATGGCTTCAATAAGCTCGGCCTCGCCGAGATCGTGGCGGTCACGGTGCCCGCCAATTTGCGGTCACGTCGGGTGATGGAGCGGCTCGGCATGACCCATGATCCGGCCGAGGACTACGACCACCCAAATCATCCGCAGGGCCCATGGAAGCGTCATGTGCTCTACCGGCTGCGCAATTCGCGGCTGGCACCATGACGATCCTGCTGATCCGCCACGGCGAGACCGAATGGAACCGCGCGCGGCGACACCAGGGCCGCTTTGATTCGCCGCTGACCGCGCGCGGGCTTGCCCAGGCGCATGCGATCGGCCGCCGTTTGGCAGGGCTGCCCGAGGCGATCGCGGCGCCGATTGTTTCCAGCCCGCAAGGGCGTGCACGGCACACCGCGAAAATCATCTGTGAAGAGTTGGGAGGCCAACGAGTGCTGCGCCTCGACGCGCGGCTGCGCGAGCATTCGGTCGGCGTATGGGACGGCCTGACCTATAGCGAGATTGAAAGGCAGGTGCCCGGTATTTTCGACGGCGACGGCGGCCACCCCCCCGAATGGTATTTCCGCGGGCCGGGCAGCGAGAGCTACGCCGCTTTTGCCGAACGCATCGGCCACTGGTTGGAAGAACAGGACGCGGCTCTGCCGGTTATCGTCGTCGCCCACGGGCTCGTCAGCCGCGTCTTGCGCGGCCTCTACGCCGGCCTGCCTCCGGCCGAGGCATTGGTTCTGCCGGTGCCGCAAGACCGCATCTTCCGCCTGTCCGAAGGCCGGATCGAGACATTTGACGTCGAGCCTCAACCGACCTCTTTGCCTGGCGCGGGTAGATCTCGGTGATCACGGGTTGGACTGATTAGATGCCGCGCCGTCACAGCGATGCTACGCATCGGCCGCGACGTGTTTGGCTG
>JAFAHP010000762.1 GCA_019237175.1 Alphaproteobacteria bacterium | reverse complement strand
CCCTCAGTTTCACCAGGGATTGGAGCCCAGCCGCTACGGGAGGCCGGGGCGCATACCGAGGAGCGTGAATGTGCCGGCGGCTACTCTGGTTGATCCGCAGAGCAAGACCTTCACCACGCTCGATGACGCCGCGGCCAAGTTTGCCGCGGTCGGGGTCGGCAAGGACCGGCACGTCATCGTCTATTGCGGTGGCGGCATATCGGCCACGATCGATCTGTTTGTGCTGCACCAGCTCGGGTTCGACGATCTGACGCTCTACGACGGCTCGATGGGTGAGTGGGCGAGGGATCCCACCCTGCCGATCGAACGAGGATGAACCGGCTGGTTGGTGGCGATGACCACCCGCTGATCGAGCACGTCGGTCTTGCCGACTTTCATACGATCCGGGTGAACCCCCGAGCCCGCCCCAAGCGATCTCCACCCTGGAGCTCGGCCATTGCTGCGGTTGGATCACGACGCCTGCAGTACGCCGCCATCGACGACAATCGTCTCGCCGGTGCTGAAGCCGTGTTCATTAGATACAGATAGGCCTCGGCGATGTCCTCAGGCTTGCCGATACGCCCGACCGGGAGACGAGCGCCAATGCGGGCGAATGTCGCCAACCTCGCGGCTTCCGGCAATCGGTGCCGCCGCGGCCCAGCGTGCATCTGCTCGCTTGGTGCCTCTATTGCGCCCATCGAAGCGCGCCCGAGATCCTCAAGACGTTCAGCGGCCGGGTGCATGGCCGTGTCGGACAGCAGGAGGCGGCATCAACGGTCGAATCCCAATCGGCCGACCGCCGGGAGTTTTAGTGCCGGCACAGCGGCGTCGACGCCGATATTGAGGCCCAAAACGTTCAGCTCCACCCCCTCGTCGACGGCCAGGAGGATACCGGCAAGCCCGTAGAGCGAAACCTGAAACCCGGAGCCGCTGGGCGCTATGGCAAAGAGTGCACCACCGGGCAAGAAATCTTTGCCGACTGCATTCGATGGGAGGTCAAGGCCAAGCTCAGGGACTTGGCGCGCGATATAAGCAGTGAACGTGTTGCTATTGGGACCCGGCCAAGCGCGATAGGTGTGCGGATAGGGGTAACGGGCGACCGCAGCACGGATCCGCTCGATCATCGCATCGACACCGGCTCCGCGCCGCTCCAGCACGATCCGCGGCCGGGCACCAAACCAGTAATTGTCCGGGCCCATGCGATCGACGCGAACTGCCGGGGCACCATTGGCGACGCCAAAGCCGAGGACCTCGTACCGCGTATAGCGTAGGGCCCCGGTTGGCTTGACCGCGATCCAAGTGTGCACAGAGAAGGTTCCCCGCCAGGAGACTGCGCGGGCGGCATAGACCTGAACCACCGCCTCCGGTGTCGATCCCGGGTCGGGTGCCAGGCCGGTGGGATCGCGACGCGCCTCGTACCACGGCACCCCGTTGCGTCCATCGGGCAAGCAACCACTGACCAGCACCGGCAGCGCGAACACGCCGAGCAGCAAAAGACCGAAAAAGGCCGCGAAATTCAGGGGTGCTCAGGACGGCTCAGGCACATGTGGAGGCATCTTGCGCGGTGAACGCCTGCCGCTTTGGAACGCCGCTCGAACCGTTCGCTTCCCCACGTTAGCTGCGGTCACGTTTGACTTCTTTTGCCGCCGCAATCCTGTTGGTGGCTGGATCAGAGTTGACGCAGCAGGGCGCAAGCGCTGGCCTCTTAGATTATCTCGCATTTTTCAACCGACACCCGTTGTCGCCGGTCTTCATCGGCTTGGGCACGGCGTGATCGCGCAGCCGACCATCAGTGATCCGATGCCGCTGCTTTGCCGATCGCGTTTAAAGGTGGCGATCAGCGCCGGGTGGAGGGTGACGCGCCGCCCGAACCCGAGCGGCCGCCGTCGATGACGATATGCGTGCCGGTAATGTCGCTTGCCAGATCGGAGCAGAGATACATCACCACATTCGCCACTTCCTCCGGCTTTACGTAGCGCCCGGTCGGGGTGTTCGCACTGTTCGCGTCATGCACCGCCGCCGGATCCGCCGGATTTCGCTGCGCCTCCAGCGAGCGCATCATCCGCGTCTCGACTGGGCCGGGACAGACGGCATTCACCCTGACGCCCAGACGCGCGACATCGGCGGACGCGACCTTGGTCAACCCCAACACCGCGTGCTTTGAGGCGACATAGGGTGCCATCCCGGGCCCGCCGAACAATCCGGCGACCGAGGCGGTGTTGACAACGGCGCCATGCCCCTGTTTCAGCATCACTGGCAGCACATGCCGCATACCGAGGAATACGCCCTTCAGATTGACCCCGATGACCGCATCGAAAACCGCTTCGTCATATTCCTGCATCGGCATGACTTTGCCCTCGATGCCGGCATTGTTGAAGAAGCAGTCGATGGCACCATAGGCATCGAGCGTGGCCTTGACATAACCCTGCACATCGCCGGATTTGGTAACGTCGGCATGGACGAAGCGAGCATCGCCGCTACGCTGACGCACAAGTTCGGCGCTGGCCTCGCCTGCGGCTCCATCGAGATCAACTAT
>JAFAHP010000752.1 GCA_019237175.1 Alphaproteobacteria bacterium | reverse complement strand
AATTGGGGCTACGGCGTTCACACAATTTCTGATGCCTTATCAACGCGTCGCGGAATTTGCCCCTCTCCGCCCGTCTGCTGACTGTGGCAAGATTTTCGGACACAAGGGAGGGGCCCACCGCAAAGTGATGGGAGGGTGAGGTGGGTGGTTGGCAGGCGCTCTGGAATCCCCCACCTCACCTGCCCTCTCCGCCCCAGGGGCGGAGAGGAAAATTTGTTGTGCCCTTTGCACTTCCGGATCCGTGAATACCGTAGCCAATTGGGGGAGAGGGGAGGGTGAGGGGGGCTGCTCGCGCACTGCCGTTGGTTTCATCCAGAGGGGTCGGCTATCCGGCCGGTGTAGAACTCGCAAAGATAACAAAAGTAAGCGGGCGTCCTTTCACCACGGCCCGGTTTTTCGCGCTTTAATTCCTGCGGCTGATCAGCCGCGTCCAGTCGTCGAGCGCGATCAGCATATCGCGAATAAAGCCGCGCGCCGCCTCGTCAAGGAGCCGCCCGTCGACATCGAATTTGGTCTGCGCCTGGCCGATCAGCACTTCGGGCCGATTGACCGGTCGGATGTCGACAAACACAAAGCAGCGGCGCAGATCGGATTGTGCGCGCGCCCCTCCGGCCATGCCGGCCGCCGCCCCCATGATCGCCGCCGGCTTGCCGGCAAACGGCTGATCGGGCGGGCGCGAGGCCCAGTCGATCGCGTTCTTCAGCACGCCCGACATTGAATAATTGTATTCGGGGCAGGCAAAGAGCAGCGCGTCGGCGGCCTTGATCTGTTGCCGCAGGGTTTCGACGACGGGCGGGAAGCCTTGGGCGCGCACATCTTCGTTGTAGAGCGGGAATTGCGAGATGTCGGCGATCTCGATCGTCATCCCTGGCGGCTTCAGTTCGATCGCGCTTCGCAGCGCCGCCATATTGTACGAGGCTTTGCGGAGGCTGCCGCAGATGGCAAGGACGTTGATCCCTCGGGCGTCGCTCATTCGCCTCTCCGTTTGGCGACAAAGGTAAATCGGCGCGCGACGCTTAACGCACCCCCGCCGCGCGGGCAAGCCGGTTGGCCGTGGATGGGGCGCAGGCCACAGCGTAGGATTACACGACGGGTTTCTGACAGAGGGGACGCGAGCACATGCGCAAAAGCGCCGGGTTGCTGTGTATCGTAGGTTTTCCCGGACTATTTGCCTGCGTGCAGGCGGGTTATCCGACGACGAACGCAAAAGCGCCGACGACCGCTGTTACTGAGTTTGACGGCAAATACGAATTCATCTCTGCAACGGGACTGAACGAGACCTGGAACATAGGAGGAGGGCTAATCGGCCGATGCAGGGGCTTTAAAGGCACCCCGCTGACGATCCAGAACGGTCAGGTGCGATATTTCAACAGGACGGGGACGGTTGGACCTCAAGGGGACCTTACTATGCGATATACTGCGCCCAGGAAGGGCGGAGGATTTGATCAGCGACACGTCGTCGGCAGCATAGATAACACCGGGACGATTCGCGCACGACGTATCACTGAACTCTGCAGTCAGGACATTATCTACCGAAGAACATAGGTCCAAGCAGATGATGCTGACGCCGATCCCGCGCGACGCGCTCGCCGGGGCGCTCGACCGCTTTGCGGTGGGGCTGCGCGATCCGGTCGCGCGAAGTATCTTCTCAGAAATACACGCGACGTCTCCGGATCGCGCCGTCGGGCCCGAAGCCGAAGCGCATCGCTTGGCGGCTCTGGCATTTGCCCGCGATTGCGGCATGGCGGTATATCCGCCGCGAACCGAATGCCGGTTCAACTGGGACGGGACGGCGCTCAACGGTGACACCGAGGCTTATGTGATCCTGCACGAAATCGCGCATTACGTGCTGGCGCCGCCGGAGCGGCGCGGGCGGATCGATTTCGGCCTCGGGCCCGGCCCCGACACGCTCGACCGCGAGGCCGCCGAACATGCCACGGTGCTGCCGCCCTTGCCGCGCGACAGGGACGAGGCCGCGGCATCGTTGCTCGGCATCCTGTGGGAGGCGCGGCTCGGGC
>JAFAHP010000692.1 GCA_019237175.1 Alphaproteobacteria bacterium | reverse complement strand
ATCACGCAGTCGCGCGCCCCGGCGCGGCGGATGCCCTGAATGATGTTGCCGGGCAATGCGCCGATATAGGTGCGGCGGTGGCCGCGGATCTCGGCCTCGTCATGCGTCCCGCCCAGGCTGACGCGCACGAATTTGCGCCCGGTGGCGCGCGCGATGCTCTGTCCGAGCGAGGTCTTGCCGACGCCGGGCGGGCCGACAAAGCACAGGATCGGGCTGCGCCCGCCCGGGTTCAGGTGCTGGATCGCGAGGTATTCGAGGATGCGCCGCTTGACCTTTTGCAGCCCGTAATGATCGGCGTCGAGAATGCGGCGCGCTTCGGCGATGTCGATATGGCCGCCGGTCTCGACCGACCATGGCAATTCGACCAGCCATTCGATGTAGCTGCGCGCCATCGAGTATTCGCCCGCCGCCTCCGGCATGCGCTCGAGGCGGGCCAATTCGCGCTTGGCGTGGGCTTCGACCTCGGGCGGCATTTTGGCTTCGTCGATCTTTTTGGCGAGCTCGGCAATCTCCTGGCTCTTGGCGTCGTCGCCCTCGCCCAATTCTTTCTGGATCGTTTTCAACTGTTCGCGCAGCAGGAACTCACGCTGGCGGTCGTCGATCTTTTCTTTGGTCTGTTCGCTGATCTGGCGCGACAACCGCAACACCTCGATCCGATAAACCAGCATCGCCGACACCCGGTCGAGCCGGCTTTCGATATCGACGGTTTCGAGGATCTCCTGCTTTTCGACCGGGGTGATGTCCATAAAACTGGCTATCAGATCGGCGAGTGCCGAGGCTGAGGAGGCGGATTGCACGGCGTTGACCAGCTCGACCGGGGTTTGCGGTAAGAGCTGGAGCACCTCCATCGCCTGGTTGCGCAGATTGAGCATCCGCGCTTCGATGTCCTTGGTGCTGACCGCGGGCTCGGTAATGCGCTCAACCCGCGCCACCAGAAACGGATAGCCGTCGAGAAAGTCGATGATGCGAAACCGCCGCTCGCCCTGGCTGATCACATGATGCTGCCCGTCCGGGCTCGTCACATAGCGCAGCACGCTGGCCTCGGTGCCCGTCCGATGCAGGTCGACGGGAATGGGGTCCTCGGTTGCCGGATCGCGCTGCAAAATCAGCCCGATTGTCCGGTTGAGCCGGATAGCCGCCTGGGCTGCGGCAATCGAGCGCTGCCGCCCGAGCGTAACCGGTAGCACGGTGCCGGGAAACAAAACAAAGCTGCGCGTCGGGATCAGAATCAGCGCGTCGGCGGGCAGGGCGGGGATGCCGGCGAGAAACTGTTCCATCGCGGCCGAGGGGGGTGGTGGCGCCTCGCCCTCTGCGCTGCGCAATTCGTGTTCTTCCAGGGGCATTCCGAAAATTCCTTCGAGGGTCGCGACGGCGGTGCCGTGTCTGCTTAAAGCTTATGCAGCTGGACCTTGAGGCAGCCATTTGCGAGATGTCGGCCCGAAATCTCAAACCGCGCCGGCGGCAATTCGATCCGGCGCTGAAAGCGGCCGTGCGGAATCTCCAAGCGATGGATCCGTGCCGTGGCCATTTCGGATGGCAAGGGCCGCTCGCCGATCACGACCAGCACACCGGCGCTCAGCGTTACCTGAATATGCTCGGCTACAACCCCGGGTAGTGCTATCAGGATTGTCAGCGCCTCGTCGGTTTCGAAGATGTCGCATGGCGCCTCCCAACTTGGCGTCTCGTGCCCGCGGTGAAAGAACTGGCGGTGGAGGCGCTCTGCACGCTCCATCGCTTCACAGGCTCGTGCCCACATCAACGCTTGCAGCTGTCGTTCCGGCATCCTCGGCTCCGCGCGGCAGCGGCGGTTCGGTCGCCGCTCTGCCTCATATAATTAGCCAAAGCCCGCGGATCAGGGGACGAATAGCCGCCAACAACGGATTCGGCGCCGCGCGCCGCCGCGTTTCACCAGCATCGCGATGGGGCTAGGCGAGCGCCTCGAAACCGGCTATCAGCCGGGTTGGCATTTCGGGAACAGAGCGGTGGCCGCGATAAGCAAAGAAACCAGAGACTTGGTCGACGGCGTGGCGGCCGAGGCGATCCGGGTCGAGACCCCGTGCGGCGAGGGGACGATGGTCTGGCGGATTTGGGGCGCCGGCCCGCCGCTGGTCTTGTTCCATGGCGGCTACGGATCGTGGACGCATTGGATCCGCAACATTCTGCCATTGTCGCGCGCCTTCAGCGTCATTGCCCCGGATTTGCCGGGGCTCGGCTGCTCGGCCACCCCGCCCGAGCCACATACCGCCGGAGGATTGGCCAAGATCCTGATCGACGGTCTCGATGTTGTCCTGCCGCGTTCGGAGCGGCTGCATCTTGCGGGCTTCTCGTTCGGCGGCGTTTTGGGCGGGCACGTCGCTGCCCAGCTCGGTGATCGGGTGCGCGCTTTCACCGTTGTCGGCTCGAACGGGCTCGGCCTGATCCGCCAGCCGACCGAGCTCAAGCGCGTCCCTCCCAGCGCCTCCCCGGAAGACGCGGTTGCAGTCCACCGCCACAACCTTGGCGTGCTGATGATCGCCGATCCCGCCAACATCGACGAGCTTGCCATCTACATCCAGTCGACAAACGCGCCGCGCGGCCGGGTCAGGAGCCGCCGCTTTTCGCGCGCCGACACCCTCGTCCGCGCCCTGCCGCTGGTTACGGCACGGCTCGACGGCATCTGGGGCGGGCGCGACGCTACCGCCTATCCCCATCTCGACGAGCGCGCTCGAACATTGCGATCATTCCAGCCCGAAGCACGTTTCGAGGTCATCGAAGGTGCGGGTCATTGGGTGCAGTACGAGGCCGCGGAGCGCTTCAACCCTCTGCTCACCGAAATCGCCCGGTCTCGGATGGAACGCAACGCGGGCTAGAGCATTTTCCCCTAAGATCGAGTCGACAGCTGGAAACTTCTCTTGGGCCGACCTTCCATGGCGTGGTCCCAAGCTTGAAGTTTTGGAAATTACACCATCCCCACCCGGACCATCCCGACGCAGGTCGGGATCCATGTCCACCATGGATACCGGCCGGAGTTTATCCTCGGGCCGCGCAGAGAGGCTGGGCAAGAAACTCAAATGAGCTGGATCTGCGCCGTACGTCCTTCGAGGCCTCCCCTCGGGTTTACCGCCGCAAGGGGAGTGCCAACAGTAGGCCCGAGGGTCGCGAGGCACCTCAAGATGAGGCATTTTTCTTAATGCCATCAATAATGTATTCCTCATGCTGAGGAGCGATCCGGCACAGCCGGAGCGCGTCTCGAAGCACGACTGCGCTTCATGGCAGCGGATTCTTGCCCAGCCTCGCTGCGCGGCCCGAGGATAAACTCCGGCTGGTATCCATGGCAGAAATCAAGAGCAGTTTTCAGCTCTTATCTCGATCCAAAACGGAAAACGCGGTAGCCTCGACGGGACCGGAAGCGAAGTGACATCAGAAACCCAATTCACCGAGGATCCGGTCGCGATCGGCGTCGAGATCGGGTGCCGGTGCGCGAGCCGGTGGATCGGCAAAGTCAGATAGCTTCATCGGGTTGCC
>JAFAHP010000439.1 GCA_019237175.1 Alphaproteobacteria bacterium | reverse complement strand
GCCAATTCTTCCTCTTGACCATCCCGGCGAAGGCCGGGATCCATTCCTCAACCGCTCGAAAGTTTCAAGTTGTGACGACGTCGTATCAGTATTTATTCACTCGTGCGGCGGAAACATGGACCCCGGCCTGCGCCGGGGTGGCTGCGAATATTTGGCGACCGGCGAATTCTCGCCCAGCCTCATTTGCTCAACCCATCCTCCGTTCCACGAACCCAGTAGGGTGGGTTGAGCGGCAAAGCGAAACCCGCCCCGGGAGGCAAGTGTAAATGCCATCGAGGCTCAGGACCAATCTGGCCATGGTCGCGCTGGTGACCGTATCGCTTTCGGCTGGCGCGGCATTGGCCCAGAAACCGGGCGGCACCCTGCGCGCCGGACATTTCGACAGCCCCGCCAGCATGTCTTTGCTCGAGGAGTCGACGCTGGCCGCCAACCGGCCGATGATGGCGGTGTTCAACAATCTGGTCATGTATGACCAGCACGTGCCGCAGAACAGTACCAAATCGATCGTGCCCGACCTCGCTGCCGGCTGGTCGTGGAACGAGGAAGGCACGGCCGTGACCTTTACGCTTCACCGCGGGGTCAAATGGCACGACGGCAGTCCGTTTACCGCCGCCGACGTCAAATGCACCTTCGATCTGTTGCTGGACAAGGCTGAGGAAAAGCTGCGCATCAATCCCCGCAAGGCGTGGTACGGCAACCTCGCTCAGGTCGCCGCGAACGGGGATTTCGAGGTCACCTTCCACCTGAAGCGGCCGCAGCCTTCATTTCTCGCGTTGCTGGCGACCGGGTGGTCGCCGATCTATCCGTGCCATGTCAGCCCACGGGAGATGCGCACCCATCCGATCGGCACTGGTCCCTTCAAATTTGTCGAATTCAAGCCCAACGAAGTGATCCGGGTAATTCGCAACCCCGATTATTGGAAGAGCGGCCGGCCCTACCTCGACGCCATCGAGTGGACGATCGTCAAGGACCCGGCGACGCGGTTGTTGCAGTTTTTTGCCGGCCAGAGCGACGTGTATTTCGGGGTCTCGATCCCGCAGCTCGCGGATGTCGCGACGCGGATACCGCAGGCGATCTGCGACGTCTTCCCGGTCAACGGCAGCCGCAACCTGATCGTCAACCGCGGTGGACCACCTTTCGATAACCCCGAACTGCGGCGGGCAATGTCGCTGGCGCTCGACCGCAAGGCCTTCATCGGCATCATGAACGGCGGTCGCGGCCAGCCCGGCGGCGCGATGCAGCCTCCGCCCGAGGGGTTGTGGGGTATGCCGCCGGAACGGCTGGCGTCGCTGCCGGGTTACGGGCCTGATGTGGCGAAGAGCCGGGCCGAGGCCCAGAGCTTGATGCAAGGGCTCGGCTACGGACCGGATAAACGTCTGTCGGTCAAGGTGGCCGCGCGCAACGTCCCGGCCTGGCGCGACCCGGAGGTGATCCTGATCGACCAGCTCAAACACATCTACATCGACGGCGAACTCGAATTGGTCGATACGCCACAATGGTATCCGAAGCTGCTGCGCAAGGATTACAAGGTCGGGCTCAACGTCACCGAAAGCGAAGTCGATGATCCTGACGCGCAGTTTTATGAGAACTACGCGTGCAGCTCAAAGCGCAACGTCTCCGGCTATTGCAATCCCGAGGTCGACCGGCTGATCGACCAGCAATCGATGGCGAGTGATGTCGACAAGCGGCGGCAGCTGGTATGGCAGATTCAGCAGAAGCTGATCGAAGACGATGCGCGCCCGGACATTTTTTATGCCTGGGGCGCCAATTGCCGCCAACCCTACGTCAAGGGTCTGATCAGCATGGTCAACAGCATCTACAACGGCGCGCGCTTCGAGGATTTGTGGCTCGATAAATAGATTTAGTGCTCAGCCGATCTTGTTATCCAGTACAACTAGTGTGGCGACCGTGAAATTCTTGAGATCAATAGAGATCGTCATTGCGAGCCCCCGGGTCCGCGCTTCGCGCGGCCCGAGGATAAACTCCGCGAAGCTATCTCATGCCGATCGTGCTCAGCCCGCCGGGATTGCTTCGTCGCGGAGCCTGTCCTCGGGCGGCGCATGGCGCCGACCCGGGGGCTCCTCGCAAAGACAACAACACTTAATCCGTGAACCTTTCCGATTAGGACACTCGCCAATACACGGGAGGGAACGGGCAATGACCCGGGAGGCGGGCAAGCTCGCGGCGGCGGCGGCGTTGTTGATGGCGATCACCATGCCAGGGCCGACTGCCGCCCAAAAACCCGGCGGGACTCTCCGGCTGTCGCATTTTGACAGCCCGGCGAGCATGTCGATCCTCGAAGAGGCGACGCGCGCCGCCGAAGAGCCCGCTATGGCGGTCATGA
>JAFAHP010000220.1 GCA_019237175.1 Alphaproteobacteria bacterium | reverse complement strand
TGTTGACGATTGCAGAGGGCGTGCCCTGGTCGATCATTGCCTGGGCGAAGGTGTGGACGCCGTTGATCACGCCCCAAAGATTGACGCTCAATACCCGCTGCCAGCCCTCATATTGGTTGAACGGACCGCCGCCTGCTGAGACGCCGGCATTGTTCATCAGTACCGCGACCTCGCCGAACGCGTCGTAAGCGCGGTCCTTCAGCCGTTGCACATCTTCCAACCGGCTGACATCGGTCGGCACCGTGACAACAATCGCGCCGGACAGCTGCTTCCCCGCTCGCTCGAGCGCCTCCTCGCTCAGATCGGCGAGGCAAATCTTCATGCCCAACTCCGCGAACCGCTTTGCTGCGGCAAGGCCGATCCCGCCGGCGCCACCGGTGATTACCGCGGCGCGTCCTTTCATCAATGCCGGATGTCGTGTCATGCGACTGCTCCTAACGCCGGGGAGGCGTGTTGAGTCAAATTGGATATGGCGCGGCTACGCTATATGTGATTGAATATAACGATACTGACGCGACGCGCTGCCCATGGCAAGCCCGGGCGTCGATCCGGCGAGGGAGGAAAAAGCGATGGACACGCTCGAACTCGATCCGAGACTGCGGCACGCGACAACGTTTCTCGGCCGCACACCTAAGATGCTGATTGACGGCCAGATGGCCGGTGCCGTCTCCGGGAAGACCTTCGAGGTGGTCAACCCGGCGACCGGAGCCGTGATCGCCAATGTGCCGGCAGCCGACAAGGCCGATGTCGATCTCGCGGTCGGCGCCGCGCGGCGCGCCTTCGACAACGGGGTCTGGGCCAAGGTCAGCCCGTCTGAGAAGAGCCGCATGATGTGGAAGATCGCCGACCTCATAGAACGTGACCTCGAAGAGCTGGCCGAGCTGGAATCGATCGACAACGGCAAGCCCTACGCGATCGCGCGGGTCGCCGATTTGCCGCTCGCGGTAGATATATTCCGCTACATGGGTGGATGGGCGACCAAGATCGGCGGTCGGACGATCCCGTGGTCGCTGCCAGGTCAATATTTCTCATACACGGTCAAGGAACCGGTCGGCGTCGTCGGCCAGATCATCCCTTGGAACTTCCCGCTGCTGATGGCCGCGTGGAAGATCGCGCCGGCCCTCGCGGCGGGCTGCACGATCGTCCTCAAAGCCGCCGAGCAGACGCCGATGACCGCGCTGCGCCTCGCGGAGCTGATCCAGGAGGCGGGCATCCCGGACGGCGTGGTCAACATCCTGACCGGATTTGGCGAAACCGCCGGCGCTGCGCTTGCCGCCCAGCCCAGGGTCGACAAGGTCGCGTTTACCGGCTCGACCGAGGTCGGCAAGTTGATCGTGCAGGCCGCGGCCAGCGACCTGAAAAAGGTGTCGCTGGAACTCGGTGGCAAGTCGCCGACGATCATCCTGCCGGATGCCGATCTCGATATCGCAATTGCCGGGGCAGCCAATGCGATTTTCTTTAATCATGGGCAATGCTGCTGCGCCGGCTCGCGGCTTTTCGCGCGTAGGAACGTCTACGACAAGGTTGTCGCCGGCGTCGCCGATGTAGCGAGCAAGATCAAAGTTGGCCCCGGCCTCGATCCGGCTACCGAAATGGGCCCCCTGGTGTCAAGCGAACAGTTCGATCGCGTCACCGGCTACATCAAGTCGGGTCGCGAGCAGGGCGCCAGTGTTGCGATCGGCGGTGATCGGGTCGTGATCGGGGATATTTCGTGGCCCCGACCGTGTTCGAGAACACAAAGCCTGACATGAAGATCATCACCGAGGAGATCTTCGGCCCGGTGGTCTGCGCGCAGCCCTTTGACAACGACGATCTTGGTCGGATCGCCAAAGAAGCCAACGACACAATCTACGGTCTCGCCGCGAGCCTGTGGACGCGCAATATCGGCACCGCCCACAAACTCGCCAGCCGCCTCCGCTCCGGCACTGTGTGGATCAACTGCCACAACGTGTTCGATGCATCGCTGCCCTTCGGTGGCTACAAGCAATCGGGCTGGGGTCGCGAAATGGGCGAAGAGGTGTTCCACAACTACACCGAGATCAAGGCGGTCACTGCCGCGTTGTGAGTTTGGGAGGGAGGCGATGCATCCTTCGTCCTCCCACTGGACGGCGTGTGCAGCGCCTACCACTCTGTGGCGATGAACGAAAGGCCGTCCGAAGTCGAGACCAAGTTGCGCATCGGAGCGCGGCAGCTTGGACGGGCCGGTGTGCTCGATTGTGGTAGACGATCGCTGGCAGGCGGCATTGACCGACGTCGATGAGTACCGGCGCATTCAAGCGCTTTATCTCTGCCTCCTTCATCCTCGCACGCCGGTAACGCGCCAGATCACGTTACCAACATCGTCGGCCACCAGCAGCGAGCGGTCGGGACCTATCGTCACCCCGACCGGCCGTCCATAGGACACCCGCTCGTCCGGCGCCAAAAACCCTGACAGAACGTCCCGGGGCGGCCCAGCTGGGCGCCCATCCGCGAACGGTACGAAGACGACCTTGTAGCCACTTAACTTGCTACGGTTCCACGAGCCGTGCTGGCCGATGACCATGCCGTCGGGAAACCCGGGAAGCGTCCCGCCAGGCAACCAGCACAAGCCAAGCGACGCGGTGTGCCCGCCGAGCGCGTAATCGGGTGTTATTGCCTTTGCGACGGCCGGCGGGTCTTGCGGCACCCGGTCGTCCACGGTCTGACCCCAATAGCAATAGGGCCAGCCATAGAAGCCGCCGTCGCGGACCGATGTCAGGTAGTCCGGGGGTGTCTCGTCACCGAGGCCGTCGCGCTCGTTGACCACGGTCCAGAGCGCGCCAGTGTGCGGCTCCCAGGCCATGCCGACCGCGTTGCGCAAGCCGCCGGCAAAGATGCGGATTTCGCCGTTGGCGAGATCGAACTCGTGAATCGCGGCGCGGCCTTCCTCGGCAGCCATGCCATCCTCCGCAATATTACTGGACGAGCCGACCCCGACATAGAGCTTCCGGCGATCAGGGCTGGGCAGGAGGCTCCGCGTCCAATGTCCACCGGGTTTGAACTCCGCGAGCTTTCGCCCCGGCGCCGTGATCCGGGTCTCGCCCATCGTGTAGGGGAAAGCAACGAGAGAGTCGGTGTTGCCGACATAGAAAGTATCGCCGACCAACGCCATTCCGAACGGCTGGTTCAGTCCCTCGAGGAATACTTCGCGCCTTTCGGCCACACCGTCGCCATCCGCGTCTCGCAATAGCATGATGCGGTTCGCACTGACACCCACGGCGTCGGCGCGTCGCATCGTGCTGAACATGGCGTAATCGAAGAGACTTCGCATAGCGGCTCTGGCCACAGTCATGGATTCGGCAACCAGCACGTCGCCATTGGGCAACACCTCGATCCAGCGGGGGTGATCGAGACCGGTCGCGAATGCATTGACCCTGAGCCCCGCTGCTGCAACCGGGGTCTGCCCCTCCGTCCATCCCTTAGCGGTGGGCATCTTGAGGGTTGGGATGCTGCCTTGCGGCCTCGCTGCCGGGATCGTCGGGGAGCTGCCCCAAGCCGGCTCGTGCGAGCCTTCAGTGAGGCGCCGCGTCAGCAGCGCCGTGCCGCCGATCAGCGACACGAGTCGCGCAAAGGTGTCTGAAAAGCTCAACGCGCTATTCCATTCTCGCGTGCGGGTACGCGCGTTCCATCAGGACGCCCGCATCAGCGGTCTAACCCGGACGGTCAGGTCCATGGAGTCCTCCTGGGATTGCTACATATGTTGAAATATAGTGTGCCATGCGGGGTAAGTTGATAACCCAGGTAACCAATCCCCATCCGTGTCCTATGCTTCAGTATGCTGGTGGTCGGTTACGCGACTGTGTTCGTGTTGCGGAAGTTAGTATTGCGATTTAGGATGCTTGTGGGTGAAGCTGAGGAGATCCTGCTAGCACTAGATATGCGGGCGCGTAGGCTTTGTGCGGCCGGAATGAACCGGTCAGTTTGGGGAGCGAGACGAAATGAAGACCATCTATCTTGGCATCGTCGTCATGGCGACGACCCTTATGTGGCTCACTCCGGCGCGGCCGGCGGACCGGATGGAGATCACCTTTCCTGGCGATCACGCCTATCCCGAGAGCCTCTCCGCGACGTCGGACGGCACGATCTATGCCGGCAGTCTTTATGAGGGTGGGATTTTTCGTGTACTGCCCGGGGCGACGACTGCGGAGCAGTGGATCAAGCCGGGAGCGAACGAGTCGATGATCACGTTGGGTGTACTCGCCGACGAGAAAACCGACACGTTATGGGTGTGCTCGAGCAATCTGACGGGGTTTGGCGTGCAGCCCCCGGCAGGCGTAAAGCCGGTGTCGTTGAAGGCATTCGACCTCAAGAACGGTGCCGGGAAGGGCAGCTGGCCTTTGCCCGGCGACAAGTCGCTCTGCAACGATATGGCGGTGGGCGCCGATGGCGCGGTGTACGTGACGGACTCGTTCCAGCCGCACATCCTGAAGCTTACCCCGGGGGCGAACTCCCTTGAGGTCTGGGCGACCGATGCGGGGTTTGGCGGCGAGGGGCCGCAACTTGACGGCATCACGATCGGGCAGGATGGCAACGTCTACGCCAATACCTACGCGGGCGGGCGGCTGTTCCGCATCGAGATGGGCCCGGGCGGCAAGGCGGGACGAATCACGCAGCTCAACACCACGCCGGGCTTCGAGCATCCGGACGGGATGCGGGCCTTTGGGAAGAACGGATTGCTGGTCGTGGAGGGCGCGAATGCCGGCCGCTTTGACATCATCGAGATCAACGGCGACAACGCCGAGGTCAAAACGGTGAAGGGCGGCTTCAAGCAGCCGGTCTCGGTGTGGCAGATCGGCAATACGGCTTGGGTGCTGGAAGGCCAACTGGCGACGTTGTTCGATCCTCCTGAGAAGCGGGGCAAGCCTGGGCCGTTCCACGCGTACGCGGTGGAGTTGCCGAGATAACTCACTTATCGAGACAGGTTGATATATTCAGCCAAACGTGAATGCGTAGGCCTCGACTCCAGGATCGAGAAAGCGGATCTCGAACGTCCGATCGGTGATTGCGCCATCCTGCCGGATAAGCTGATAGAGCCGCTGACCGTTCACGACACCTTGGCCGTCGGCATTGACATCGGCGCCATGGCTTTCGCCGGGCGGCTTGCCGTCAATCGCGACACGGAACCGAATGGCTTTGCCGTTTGCCGCGCCGAGCACGAGGTGGAGATCGCGAGCGTGGAACCGGTAGACGATGCTGCCGTCTTTGCGGTTCAGGCGTGCCCGCTCTTCGCCGATGGTCCGATCTCCGGACAGGCCCCATTCGTCAAGTTGCGGATTGCCGGCGGCATAGACATGCGAGCCGTCTCTGACGGCGCCGCCCGGCGAAACAAAGTTCTCTGCGCGGTCGTAGCCGATATAAGTTTCGGGTGACCGGACGTTGTCGGTGTCAGACGCTGCCCCCGCCCCGGCGGCGCTCACTGCAACGAGACCGCCAGACACATTGGTCCTGCCGGCTTTGGCGAGGAGCCGCTGAATCACGTGCTCAGAGGCGGCGTAATCGCCCTCACCAAACGAATGATCGCGGATGCGCCCTTGCGCATCGATAAAATAATCGGCTGGCCAATACCGGTTCTTAAATGCCCGCCAAATTTCGTAATCATTGTC
>JAFAHP010000162.1 GCA_019237175.1 Alphaproteobacteria bacterium | reverse complement strand
GTAGTTGCGTGCTCGTCGGCCGGCGACGACGATTCGATGGCGCACCAAGTGACAAATCCTGCCGCCTGAGCGGAACACCCGGAGTATGGAGGACCTGCCCGAATTGTTTGACTGCGGATTGCTCCACGATTCGGACCTTCCGATCTTTATCGGAACCGCCGCATTTAGCCGGGCCACGCTCTCCAGCAGCAATTGCTTGTCCTCGGTCGAGAGGCCAGGACCCCATTATCCCCGGTGTGGGATGGCTTGGGCTTGTGCCGCCGTCGGCAGTAGAACGAACGCCGCTAGCGCAACCATAAAACGGCATCGTGACGGGAGTCGCGTTCTAGGGTTCTCGGTCACCGCGCCGAATCAAGGGTCATCGTTTAAGGCGCGACCTCAAATAAGGCCTTCTACATGAAGGCGGGATTAGTGCGGCCGAGGTCAACGGCTTGTGAATGTGTCTGGATGGGGATGAAGCAGCCATTACTTATCAGGTAAATGCACCCCAGCAGAAGACGGGGTTAGGGAACAGGCCGTCGGAGGTCGCCAGCTAGCTATTTCTCATCGGCTTTGTCGTCCGGCGGCAAACCCTTGCTGGAAGGCTTGGTCTTGAGCCTGCCGGGATCGATCGACGAGAAGCCCGCCAAGCAGCCCGGCACCCGCCCCGGCGGCCGCGCCGAGCCCGGCATTGCCGCCGATGGCGCCCGCGATGGCACCGACCCCGGCGCCTGCTGCGGTGCCGGTCAGCGCGCGCTGCTGGGTCGGCGTCATATCGGCGCAGGCGGCGATCGACACGGCGATGGCTGCGAGCGACAGTAACTTTTTCATGGCATTCCCCAGTTGATCAGCGAGACGGCGGGCAGGGGTAGCGTTCGCTCAGAAATCGAAATAACCCGTCGGTCGACGATTGAGCCAAGCGATCCGGCGACGAGCGTGCCCAGTTGACGAAGTCATTCAGCGCTTGGTTGCGGCTAGGTGGGGGATTTGGCATGCAGAACAGCTTCGGTCCGCGGAATGCCGCTTGGTTCTGCATTTCGACGAGGACCGCACCCTGCGCGAAACCCTCGCAGAAATTGATGGCCGCCGTTCCGATCGGGTTGTCGGGAGTTGCGGTGCAAAGCTCGACTAGATCGCCAGTCGTGTTGGCGCCGAAATTCGCTTCCGTCGCCGCGCGTGACGCGCCCGAAGCAAGCAGCACCAGTCCCCCGGCGACTGCCCATCCCTTTAATTTCATGGCTGTCCTTCCCCTACACGTTGCAAAACGATCGCCGAATGGTTAGTCCTGACAAATGTCATGATCGGCAAGCTCAGAACGAACCAAACACCGAGCCGAGCGCAATGACCACGGCGAGAGCGATGATCGGTCCGACGATGGCGGCCATCACAATATCGAAATAGCTCTCGCGATGCGTCGACCCGCATACTGCGAGCAAGGTCACGACGGCGCCGTTCTGCGGCAAGCTGTCGAGCGTGCCGGCGCTCATCACCGCGATCCGGTGCAACAGCTCCGGATCGATGCCGTGTTCGGCAGCAAGTCGCATGTAGGTGCCGCCCAGTGCTTCGAGCGCAATCGTCAGCCCGCCCGAGGCGGAGCCCGTCAGAGCGGCGAGCAGATTCGTCGCGACGGCGAGTGAGACGAGCGGACCGCCCTCGATCGACAGCACCCAGTTGCGCACGATATCGAATGCCGGAACCGCCGCGACCACGGCGCCGAAGCCGACGAGGCTCGCGACGCTCAGCACCGGCAGCACAGATGCGTTGGCGCCGGCGTCCATCGTCTCCCGCACAGCCGAAAGCCGCCGCCAGTTGATGGCGACCACGCTGATAATTGCGGCTAATAGCGCCGTCACCACCGACCATACGCCGCCAACCGCGGAGAGCGACGTTGCGCCAAAGTGCGGCTCGGCGAGAAACGAGACGTCGAGACGCGGCAGGACAACCAGTGTCATCAAAACATTGACACTCACTACGACGAGGAGCGGCAGACCAGCCATAACGATCGGCGGCGACATGCGGCTCTGCTCGCCGCGGCGAACCTCGGGGGGGTCGAACTCGCGCGCGGTGGTGGCGCGTTGGCGGACGGTCTCGTCCTCGACCGCGCTCTCGACGGTCGCGGCCGGCGACCAGCCATCGCTCGAGCCGCTGCGGCGGGCGGCAGCACGTCCAAGCCACCACAGGCCGAAAGCGAGCATAATCGCAGACGCGATGAGACCGAGACCTGGAGCCGCCAGTGGCGTCGTACCAAAAAACGGTATTGGGATTGCATTCTGGATCGCCGGGGTTCCGGGCAATGCCGACATCGTAAAAGTGGAAGTACCCAAGGTGATCGCGGC
>JAFAHP010000134.1 GCA_019237175.1 Alphaproteobacteria bacterium | reverse complement strand
GTAATTGCGGGCTCGTCAGGGTCCAGCTTGTCGGCACGTCTTTGGCGGCATCGCGCAGCTCGATATGCGCCGGCGTGTCGGCCGGGATCTGGTCGTAGTCGACGGTAATTCCGTAAATCCGCATGCCACCGAATTTGGCGTTATTTCGGGCGCCGGCAGCGGCTTGCGCCAGCTCGCTGAGCAGCGCTGACAAGGCGGTTTCGGAATTCGCCGTGTTGGCGTCGATCGGGACCGATGTCACGGTCTGGATCTGCTGAACGAGACCCGGCTGTTGCGGCTGCTGATAGAGCTTGTTGGGCGGGTCGCCGCGCGCGTTGACGATGATGACGACGAGTTTCTGGATCTTGCCGTCGTTGATCGCACGCAACACCTGCGCATCGTCGTGAGCCGAGATCAGCGCTGCGCGCAACGACTGGGTTCCGAGATTGTCGGCGAGCCCGCCGTCGAGAAAATCGAGATAGTCGATCCGGCGGTAGGGGTTGGGCCCGTGCCGCAGATCGTTCGAATAGCGCGCATCCTTGTATTCGGCGAGGTTGAGATACGGTGTGTACGGGTTCGACAAATCGATCTTGATCCATTCCCCATTGCGCGGACTGCCCCGACAGCCGGCCGAATAATTTTGAAAGCTGACTGGGGTCAGCAGGATCGGAAACGCCGCTGAGGCGGCGACCGCGGTCGCAACCGGCAGCGCATCGTATTGCGAACAAACATCATCAAAACGCCGCGGGAGTATCGCGAAACTCTCACCGCCCGCCATGTCGGTCGTGTTGAGCACGATGAAGGGTCTGCCCGGCTGGTTCAGCGCCGCGAGCGTTGTATCCCCGTAGAGCTGCGCCCGGAACAGCGCCTCGAGTGCTTCGATCCGGGTGATCTGCCCAGTGACCAAGCCAAACCAGGTGATCGGGTTGACCGCGTCGAGTTCGAGTGTGGCCATGTTGTCTTTGGTCAGGAAGTCGTTGCGCAGCCCGTCGAGATCCCCGTCCCAGTGAGCGGGACCGCGGTGCAGGCCGAACCATGCGGCCGTGACACTGCCGCCCGAAACCGACGAGATCAGCTTTATGTCCTCGGTCAATACGTGCGGGCCATCGACCTCGGCGTAGCGGGTTTGCGACATCTCGCGCAGGACGGCCTCGGCGAGTGCGGCGGCACGCGATCCGCCGCCCGAGAAGGTCATCAGGATAACCGGGCGCTCAGGGCTCGCCGGATCGATCGTGCGCCGGTCGAGATTGGCTTCGCCCGCTTGCAGCGGCGTGTTTTCGACATGGTTTCCGGCGCAGCCGGCCGCCGCCAGCAGGCTCAGCGCCACCAGCCACGATCGGCCATGCATTGGCGCCACCCTAGACTGGCGTAAAGCCGATCTCGAGCGGACGACCAGAGGTGGTGCCGCTGACGACGCCATACCAATAGGGCGGCGCGTACCCCGAACCGGACAGCGAAATCACATAATAGTTCGGTTCCACCATAAGCTCGGTTTCGGTCTCGCCGATGACGTTGCCGCTGGCGATCACATCGCGGATGTCGTTCGGATCAAATCTGACACGAATGTATTCCAACACGCCCTCCCGCTCGAGTGGCGCAATCCTAATCGAAATTAACGCAGCCCGATAAGCGCCGATGCAATCGGCACGATGACCTAAGTCGAGATCTTACGGCGCACGCCCATGGCTCACTCTCCGCAGGCCCGCGGTCACCAGATGATTTGCACACCGTAAGCGGCGAAGTGGCGATCGGCGGTGGCGATCGGGATCCTTTCCGCGAGCGCTTGCGCGATCAGCAGGCGGTCAAACGGGTCGCGGTGGTGTTGCGGCAAGTCATCTAAAGCGCGCAGATGCGCATAAGTGATCCCGAGCAGGTCGAACTCATCCTCCGTCATCATTTCCTCAAAATCACCGGGAAATCGCAGCTTCCCCAGCCCGCGCTTGATCGCGATCTCCCATAACGATGCGACGCTGATGACGATGGCGTTATCGGGGTCTCGGATCTGATCATTTGCTCGGCCCGAAAGACGTGGTGAGTCGTCCCGCCACCATAAAAGCGCGTTCGTATCGAGCAGAAGCCTCATAAAGGCCCCTCGAATAATTCAGTGATCTCCTCATCGGTAAACTCGAAGTCGGGAGAAATCCAGATCTTGCCCTTGTGTCGGCCGGGAACGCGCGGTTTGCGCTCTTTCACCACCGGTACGAGCTTTACGAGCGGTTCGCCGTTGCGCGCGATCACCACCTCTTCGCCGGCGAGAGCGCGCTCGACAAGGCGCGACAGCGAACTTTTCGCCTGGTGCATGTTGACCACTTCGGCCATCGCGTGTCCCTTAGCTAATCTAGCTTAGCTAAGGGACAATTGGGCGCAAATATATTCGCTGTCAAGTGACAGGGTGGCTGTCGCGCCCTAAGTTCAGGGGATGACAATTCTCGGCGGGCTGGCACCCTATGCCTCGAAGCCGGAGGAGAGCCGCGGCCGGCTCCATCCGGAACCCGAGCATCCGATGCGATCGCCGTTTCGGCGCGACCGGGACCGCATCATCCACTCGACTGCATTTCGCAGACTTACGTACAAAACCCAGGTCTTCGTCTATCACGAGGGCGACCATTACCGCACCCGACTCACTCACAGCCTCGAAGTGGCGCAAGTCGCGCGCACGATCGCCTGCGCGCTCGGTCTCGATGAGGATCTCGCCGAGACCATCGCGCTCGCTCACGATCTTGGCCACACACCGTTCGGCCATGCGGGCGAGGAGGCGTTAAACGCCGAGATGACCGATTTTGGGGGATTTTCGCACAACGACCAGACCTTGCGCATCCTGACCCGGCTCGAGCGCCGCTATGCCGAGTTCGATGGCCTCAATCTGACCTGGGAATCGCTCGAAGGCACGGTCAAGCACAACGGCCCGCTGCGCGGCCCAGGGATCCATCAGCCGGTGTCGCCGACAATCGCGGAGTACGATCGCCGCTACCCGCTCGCGCTCGATACCTACGCCGGGCCCGAGGCCCAGGTTGCCGCGCTGGCCGACGACATCGCCTACAATAACCACGATATCGACGATGGCTTGCGCGCCGGGCTGTTTACGGTCGCCGACCTCGCGGAGGTCCCGTTGGTCGGCCCAATATTCCGATCGGTCGGCGGTCGCTATCCCGCGCTCGAGGAGCCGCGGCTGATACATGAGACGATCCGTCGGGTCATCGACCAGATGGTCGGCGATCTGATCGCCGAAACGCGGGTGCGGCTTGCCGACAGCGGGGTCCGGTCCGCGGCGGACGTGCGGGCGCTGAAGGAACCGGCCGCCGCGTTCTCGCCCGAGATGAGGCTGAACGACCGGGCGCTGAAGGAATTTCTGTTCGAGCGGATGTACCGGCATTATCGCGTCAATCGGATGAGTTCGAAGGCGCGCCGCGTGATCCACGACCTGTTCGCGCTGTATCTTGCCGAACCGGAATGCCTGCCGGGTGAATGGCGCGGGCTCGCCGCCGGGCCCGACCATCCGCAGACGGCTCGGGTCGCCGCCGATTATCTCGCCGGCATGACCGACCGCTACGCGCTCGCCGAACATCACCGCCTGTTCGACACCTACGTCCCGACATGAGCGGCGTCGGTCAATTCGGTTCGTCCGGAGTTGATCCACGGCTGTCCGGTAGAGCTTCAGATCCCCCGGTTTTGGCGTATTCCGCGACGGACTCGCTAGCAAAATCCC
>JAFAHP010000078.1 GCA_019237175.1 Alphaproteobacteria bacterium | reverse complement strand
AGGGTGCCGAATGGCGCGTTATCTGGTGACGGGGGGTGCGGGTTTTATTGGCTCGCATCTCGTCGAAGCATTGATCGACATGGGACATTCCGTTAGGGTGCTCGATGACCTGTCGACCGGAAGGCGTGAAAATCTTCCGCCGGGGGTCGAGCTTCTCAAGGCTGATATCGCCAATCCCGGCATCATCGGACCGGCGTTCGTCGGCATCGATGGCTGCTTTCATCTCGCCGCGATCGCTTCGGTTGAGCAATGCAACCGCGACTGGCTGCGAACCCATCAGGTGAATTTGACTGGGGCGATCAACCTATTTGGTGCGGTCAGACAGTTGCGGAGCGTCATCGACATACCGATCGTCTATGCTTCGACCGCCGCCGTTTACGGCGCCTCCGGCGGTGTTCCGGCCGGCGAGGACAGCTGTGCGACACCCATCAGCGCCTATGGTGCGGATAAGCGCGGCTGCGAGGTGCATGCCCGCGCCGCCGGGCAAGCCTACGGACTTCGTAGCGTCGGCTTGCGCTTTTTTAATATCTACGGCCCGCGGCAAGACCCCCATTCACCGTATTCCGGGGTGATCGCCGTCTTTCTCGACCGACTGCGCCGCGGCGAGCCCGTTGAAATCTTTGGCGACGGAAGTCAGGTTCGTGACTTCACCTATGTTGCCGACGCCGTTTCAGCGCTGATGCGAGCGATGCCAAGGGCGAGCGCATCCGCACCTCTGTTCAACGTTTGTACTGGACAGGGCACCACAATTCGGCGCCTGGCGGAGACGATCGCCGGTTTGTGCGATACCGAGCTCGTCGCTTATAACCGCCCGGCTCGCCAAGGGGACATCCCGATCTCCATTGGAGATCCGCGGCGCGCCGCCGAGGAATTGGGGTTTGTCGCACGGACACATCTGCTGGACGGTCTTGCACGCACGCGCGATGCATCAGCGTGCGGGCAAACGTTCAAGACCCGGGCGGTCGCGTAGCCCTTATCGAGTCTTATCCCAGCCGTCCCTAACAATGAGCCTCTGACCGGTGGGCTTTAGCCCGCGCTCCAGGCTATGCCGGCGACGGGCGGTCAGTCGCTTGATCCGGGGGTGACCCGCGGGGCGTACGCCGTCAGCCCGAGCCTGCCCCGCTCGGAGCTGGAAGTGCGCGCCCCGGGACAGACCCGGGGACTTGATTCGCGTGTATCGACGTCCCAACCTCGCCAAAAAGGTGGGTGCGCCGATCAACCCCCGAATTTAGAACCGATCGACCATCGCGCGCGCAGCCCGCCGGCACGAGGTCAATGTTTTCGCCGGTTGCGATATTTAATTTAGTGCTGTAGTGGATTAGCTTGACAACCATTACCAAAATGTTTCTCCAACTCTGGCACTTTTGATATTCCCGACGACACGTAAAAACGCGATAGAACAAGAGCGGCATCATCGGTCCTAGACTTGGAACATAATCCTTAAAGGATACGAGACCGGCCTGCCCTCTTTTGGTAATCTGTTGTGGAAGGTGGCAGTGGAGACTTCGGGTGCGGGTTGTACGGACGATTGCCGACCTCAGAGACCGTCTCGCCGGTTGGCGGCGCTCCGGCGAGCGGCTCGGGCTGGTCCCCACGATGGGCGCACTCCACGCGGGACACATGGCATTGGTAGAGGCCGGGCGCAGCGATTGCGCAAGGGTCGTCGTGACTATCTTTGTCAACCCGACACAATTCGCGCCAAACGAGGATCTCGGCTCCTACCCGCGCCGCGAATCCGCCCATCTCGACATGCTCGGCTCCACCGGCGTCGATCTTGCCTTCGTCCCGGCGACCGCCGAGATGTATCCGCCGCAGTTCTCGACCCTGGTGCGGGTTGGGGGCTTGAGCGAGGGCTTATGCGGTGCGCATCGCCTCGGCCATTTCGACGGTGTGGCGACCGTCGTGAGCAAGCTGTTGATCCAAGCTTTGCCCGATATCGCTTATTTCGGCGAGAAGGACTATCAGCAGTTGCTGATCGTTCGCCGGCTGGCGCGCGATCTCGACCTGCCGGTGCAGATCAAGGGCGTGCCGACCGTCCGCGAGCCTGATGGTTTGGCACTCTCGTCCCGCAACGCCTATCTGTCTTCCGCCGAACGACGGATCGCACCCCAGTTCGTGCGCGTATTACGCAGTGTCGCGGAGACGCTCGAGCGCGAGCCCGCCGCCGTTGCCCGGGAGATCGAATGGGGGCGAAGAGAGCTGACCCGCGCCGGGTTCGATGTCGAATATCTCGAAGTGCGTGACGCCGTGGATCTGGCGCCGGTCGGCGCCGCCGGCAGCCGGCCCTGCCGCGTCCTCGCCGCGGCCTATCTCGGGCGCACTCGACTTATCGACAATTTCCCAATCATGCCGGCCTCCCTGACCTGATCGGGTCAACCCCACAGCCGCGCGCTCGCGATGCGCGCACCTTCGGCGAGTGCGCCAAGTTTGGCCCATACCACCGATGGGGCCACCGCATTATTGACAAAGGCGAAAGTCGCAAAGCCGCAATCGGAACCGGCGATCACGCGCTCGCGGCCGACGATGTTGGCAAAATTCGCGATCCGCTGCGCGATCAGCCGCGGGTGCTCGACAAAGTTGGTGGTCGAGTCAATGACGCCGGGGATCAGCACCTTGTCGTCGGGGATTTTCGCCCCGCTCAAATCCTCCCATTCATGCGCATGGCGCGGGTTGGCGGCCTCGAACGACAGTCCGGACGGCCGCGCCCGCAGCGTCACCGCAAGGATTGTCGCCAGCGGTACATCGTGCGTGTGAGGCCCCTCGTAATTCCCCCAGCACAGATGCAGTCGCATCGCTTCGGATGGGATGTTCGCGGTAGCGTGGTTCAGCGCCTCGATATTGCGCTCGGCGATACGCAGAAATTCGTCGTCGGAAAGATGCTGGTATTGGTTGTGCCGCGCCGAGCCCAAATCAGGCGCATCGATCTGCAGCAAAAAACCGGCCTTATGGATTGCCTCGTATTCTTTCTTTAGCGCGTCGGCGAGTGCGGCGACGTAGGCGTCTTCGTTTTGGTAGTAGCGGTCCGGTACGAATTTGGTCAGCACCCCTGGCGAGGCGGCGTTCATAAACGCCTCGAGCGGCTTTGCCGCGGCGCAGGCGGCAGCGAGATTGGCGATGTCGACTTCGAGTGGTCGGGTATCGGCATAGGTAACAGGACCGATACAACACGGTACCGCCTCGCGGGTGAACCACGATGTGCCGCGCCTCTGGTTCAAACGCGCCTGGTAATCGGGATGGTCGATGAGGTCGCGGTGCGCCGCCGCCGGCGGCGGCGCATCGTGGGTGCCGCCGCGGAAAGAGCTGAGCCCCGACAGACGATGACGCACATAAAAGGTGTACGAAATCTTGCCGAACTCACCGTCGCAGACACTGTCGAGGCCGGCCTCGACCTGTTTTGCGACGACCTGATGGACCGCGTCCGAGAGGCAGGCGTCGAACGCTGCCTGCTCGATGGGCCTCCCGGCTTCACGCGCTTCCAGGAACTCCAGGAGGTCCGGTGGGCGTGGCAGGCTGCCGACATGGGTCGTCAGGATCCGCTCGCGGCTGTGCAGCATCTCACCCCTCTCGATCCGCGGCGACCCTCAATGAGCGCCGGCAAAGTGCCCGGCTTCGGCCGGGGACGCCGTCTGCCGCACGCGCAGCGGCCGCAGCACAAAGAGTGCCAGCGCGACCGTGACGAAGTTCATGATTGCGGTCACGACAAATACCGTTTGCCAGCTTCCGGTCGCTGCTTTCAATACATTCGCGAGCGGCTCCAGAAAAGCCGCGACCCCCTTTGCCGTGTACAGAAAGCTCAAATTGGCGGTCGCATAGCGCGAACCAAAGCTGTCGGTGCAGGTCGATGGAAACAGGCTGTAGATCTCGCCCCAAGTCAGGAAGATCAACCCGGCGAAGATGACGAACAGCCACGGCGTCGTGCCGAGCGCCCCCAGGAGCCAATAGCTGATCCCGCCAAGGCCAAAAGCGAGCGCCATTGTTTTTTCGCGCCCGATATTGTCCGAAATCCAGCCGAACAAGGGCCGCGCCAGCCCGTTGCAGACATTATCGACGAGCAAGGCGACGGTGAGCGCGGTACCGCCGAACAGCAGCACATTATTGGCGATGTGGAAGTCGCGAGCGATCAGCGCGACCTGGGCGGTCGCCATTAACCCGCTCGCAGCCACCAGCAGAAACATGATGTACATGATCCAAAACACCGGCGTGGCCAGCATGGCCCGCGGGGTATAGCTCTGTGTCGTCTGGACGACTTTTACCGAGGCGGCGGCGGGGGCTTCGCCGGCGAGCGGCCCCCGCATCAGCCAGGCGAGCACAAAGATGATGGCGCCCTGGACGAGGCCGAACCAGAAGAACGCCGCCTGATAGCCGTCGGCGGCGATGACCGCGCGGATTGGGATCACGCTGAGCGCCGCTCCCGCGCCAAATCCGGCAGCGGTCAACCCGACCGCGAGCCCGCGCCGGTCGGGGAACCACTTGACCGCGTTGCCGACGCAGGTCGCATAGACCGCACCTGCTCCGGTGCCTGAGAGAACGGCGCCGAAGTACAGCATTCCCAGCGAATCGGCGATTGAATTGATGATCCATGCAACCGCGACGAGTATGCCGCCGAAAGCGATCATCAGCTTTGGCCCGGTGTTCGGGCCGAGGCGGTCGACGATCCAACCTTGGAGCGGGGTCAGCCAGGTTTCCAACGCGACAAAGATGCTAAACGCGACCTGAATATCGGCAATAGACCAGTGATGCGCTGTATTCAGCGGTTGGACGAACAACGTCCAGCCATATTGGAGATTGGCGATTAGGATCATGCAAACGATCGCGATGATCAGCTGCAGCCAGCGGTTGCCCGCCGCCGGGGTCGACGCACCGCTAGATGTCGCACGCGCCGAGAATGCGTTCTGCATGCCTTTTCCTCCCTCGTTCACCACCGGCACGCTGCGGCAGCCTCTCTGCTGCGCTCGCACGCCGGCTTAGCTCTATTGTTAAACATGAAATACAGGCTTGGGTTGCAGCCGTCAATTTTTCACGAGCAAACCGCTCGGACCGCCCCCGTCCCCCGGGCTAATGCCGCCGATCGCCCGTCGCTGGCCGAATCCGGGGGATGGCCCGTCGGACGGAAAACCCGGGGGTTGTGCGCGGCCGCGACGAAAGGCATGCTGGCCTCTCAAACGAAGCAGGCGATCGGGGGAGACGATGAAGATCAGCCAGGAGCGTATCTTGACGACGCATGTCGGCAGCCTGCCGCGTCCGCTCGAATTGAAGCAATTGTTGGTGCGCAAGGATCAAGGCGAGCCTTACGACCGCGGCGAACTCGAGCGTCTGGTGCGCCAGGCCGTCGTCGACATCGTCCGGCGTCAGGCCGCCGTCGGGGTCGATATCGTGAACGACGGGGAGATGTCAAAGCCCGGTTATTCGACTTATATCGTCGATCGGCTCACCGGATTTGCCGGGCACGAGCCGGCCAAACCGCGGCTCGACACCCGCGACCATCCGAATTTTCTTGCCGCCTATGAGCGGATGACTGGCGCCAACACGGCGCGCCGTGCGGTCTGTGAGAGCCCGATATCATGGCGCGATCGCGAACCGTTGAACCAGGACATCGCCAACCTCCGCACGGCGCTCGATCAGGTCCGGGTCACCGAAGGGTTTATGACCGCAGCCTCGCCCGGCCTCGTTCCGGTCTTCCAAACCAATCGCTATTATCCGTCGCACGAGGCTTATGTCGAAGCCATCGCCGCGGTGATGCGCGAGGAGTACGAAGCCATTGCCCAGGCGGGATTTGTCTTGCAGCTCGATTGCCCCGATCTGGCGATGGCGCGCCACACGAGTTTTCAGGAGTTGAGCGAGAGGGAATTTCTGAAGCGGGCCGAATTCCACGTCGACGTTCTGAACCACGCGCTCGAAAACGTGCCGGCCGACCGTGCCCGTATTCATATTTGCTGGGGCAACTACGAAGGGCCGCACGATCACGACATCCCGTTTGCCAAGGTGGCGCCGATTTTGGTCAAGGCGAAACCGCAGGCGCTCGTCGTCGAAGCCGCCAATCCGCGCCATGCGCATGAATGGACGGTGTGGCAAGAAACCAAGCTGCCGGACGACAAAATCCTGATCCCGGGGGTCATCGACACCTCAACCAATTACGTCGAGCATCCCGAACTCGTCGCCGAGCGCCTCTGCCGCTTTGCCGACATCGTCGGCCGCGAGAGGGTCATCGCCGGCACCGATTGCGGCTTTGGCACCTTTGCCGGCTATGGCAAGCTCGACCCCGACATCTCGTTCAAAAAGCTCGCCGCAATGGCGCAGGGCGCTGAGATCGCCTCAAAGCGGCTGTGGGCGTGACCATTTTACCCGGCGGTCGCTTTTCTGTGTGAAAATCAGGTAGATAACGCAGATTTTTGGAACGCCCCGAAGCGTGGAGGGCGCCGCAACCGTCGATCCGATCCCGATTGGAAATCTGGCGGGCGCCGTGTCAGACGCAAAAGCAACCCGCTCGCTGAGATCGTCACGCCTGTTTGGCTTCGATGATCGAGCGGCGGATAGCGCGGGTGCGGGTGAACAATTCCTGCAAGGTGTCGGCTTCGCCCCAACGAATAGCACGTTGCAGCGCGGTCAAATCCTCGTTGAAGCGCTGCAGGACGTCGAGCACAGCCTCGCGGTTGTTGAGGAAGATATCCCGCCACATGACCGGGTCAGAGGCGGCGATGCGGGTAAAATCGCGAAATCCGCTTGCCGAGAATGCGATGACCTCGGATTTGAGGCTTTCCTCGAGATTGGTGGCGGTGCCGACGATCGTGTAGGCGATCAGATGCGGCAGATGGGACGTCATCGCCAGCACTCGATCGTGATGCGCCGCAGTCATCGTCACGATGCGCATCCCGGCCAGTTCCCACATGGCGCCGACCTTGGCCACCGCCTCGGGTGAGGTTTCGGGCAGCGGGATCAGAATGCACCAGCGGTCGCGGAACAGTTCGGCGAAGCCTGCTTCGGGTCCGGAATGCTCGGTACCAGCGACTGGATGGCCGGGGACGAAATGAGCACCATCAGGCACATGGGGACCAAGGTCGCGGATCACGATCTCCTTGACCGATCCGACATCCGTGAGAACAGCACCCTGCTTCAGGACCGGCGCAATCCGGCGGCCGATTTCGGCATAAGCGGAGAGCGGTGTGGCAATGACGACCAGATCGGCGCCGTCGGCGGCTTGGGCCGGATCGTGGGTCGTCTCGTCGGCTAGCTCTAGACGTTCGACGGCGGCCAAAGTTTCGCGCCGTCGAGCGCAGGCGACAATCCGGGTAGCGGGATTGTCGCGTCGGAGCACGCGCGCCAGCGACGATCCGATCAGTCCAATCCCGATCAGCGCCACTCGGTCAAATAATTGCTTGCTCATCATGCGCCCCAGACTCGCTTCCGCGGTGGAACGCGCATCAGAAAAATGAATGGCCTCATCGCCGGGCCAGAAATTTGCCGAGTACAGCGGCTACCTGTTCCATTTCTTCACCCGTGCCGATCGAAATCCGAAGATGATGTGGCAATCCGTAAGCGGCCATTTTGCGGGTCAGGATGTGGTGAGTGCGAAGAAATGCAAAAGCCGCGTCGGCGTTGCGTTCGGGCTCGTCGGGAAACTGCGGGAGGACGAAATTAGCGGCACTCGGCGTCAGCGGCAGGCCGAGCGCCGCGAGCCGCTCAGAAAACCAGGGCAACCATCGGTCATTGTGGACACGGGCGCGTTGCAGCGAAGCGGTGTCTTCGATCGCGGCAAGCCCCGCAGCAGCGGCCGGGGTCGAGACGTTGAACGGACCGCGCACGCGGTTCAGCACCTCGGCGATCGCCGGCGGGCAATAAGCCCAGCCCAGGCGCAGGCCGGCCAGCGCGTAGATTTTTGAAAAGGTGCGCAGCATCACGACATTGTCGGCACGGTCGACAAGCCCGATGCCAGGTTCATAGTCGTTGCGGTTGACGAACTCGGCATAGGCGGCATCGATCGCCAGCACAACTGATGGCGGGAGGCCGGCATGCAGTCGGGTCAACTCCGCGGCGCCGATATAGGTGCCGGTCGGATTGTTCGGGTTGGCCAGAAAAACGATCCGCGTGCGCGGGGTCAGACGCTCCAAAAGCGCATCGACATCGGCAGTCAATGCCCGCTCGGGGGCCGCCACCGGGGTGGCGCCGACCGACAAAGCCCCGATCGGATACATCAGAAATCCGTGCCGGCTATACAAAACCTCGTCGCCATGACCGGCATAACAGCGCAGCAACAGCGCGATCAGTTCGTCCGACCCGGCGCCGCAGACGATCCGCCCCGGATCGAGGCCCTGACGCTGCCCGATCGCGTCGCGTAAAGCCTGGGCGCTCCCCTCCGGATAACGATGGATCTCGCCGGCGAGTGCGGCATAGGCGGCCATGGCCTTCGGGCTCGGTCCAAGCGCACTCTCATTCGACGCCAGACGGATCGGGCGCTCGACCCCGGGGATCGTCGCTTCGCCGCCGACATAGGGAGCGATGTCGAGAATTCCCGGACGCGGGACCGGAGCGGTTGTCGCGGCCATGTTGCGGTCAGCCTTTCGAGGCGCCCGGTGACGACGCCTCCGGTGGAAGCGGCAGGGCGTAACCGCCGAACGGTAAGAGCCGGCAGAGTGCGCCACCGAGCTGGGCATGGAAACTGCACACGCGCGGATCGGAGATCGGCACGAAACCGTCTATCTCGATAAGGTTCAGGGTCCCCTCTGCGTGCTCCCATGATGCCAAAAAGGTACAGCGGAGCCCCGCAGACGACAGCGAGCCGAGAAATTGCGCTCGGCTGAGGTCGACCGCTGCTTCAGTCAGAAACAATGTGCGATCGGCACCGGTTAGCTGCTGCGCGCCTCGACCGATTACAAGAGCGTCGGCCCCGTTATCGCGGGCATTGCCACGAGGACCGAACGGTAAGCGCGCAAGCACCCGGGGAGCATCATCGTTGTGCGAGGCGAGATGGCGCCACCACGGATTGGCATCACCCTCCTCGGGCATCGGCAAGATCCCGACCGCAGCCCGGCCTTCGCTAACAGCGCCGATCACTTGGCCGATTGAGTAATAGGCGAAAATCGGCGCATGGCTTCCGTAATGATCGCGGGCGAGATCCCAAAAATGCTGCGCTTGGCTCGGCGCAAAGACCGCGATTGCAAAATCGGTTTCGATCCGAACCGTCGCCGCGAGCATCTCGCGCCAGATGCGGATGACAGTCGCCACCGGAAGGGCCCCATGGTGGCGGGCCGCCAACCGCCTTAGGATCTGCGCCTCGCGTGCCGGTTGATAAAACGCGACACCCTCCCCCGTCTTGCTCGCCGCGATCCGCGCTATCAGTTCGGCCCGCTCCATCAACAGATCGTGCATCCGGTCGTCGATCGCGTCGACGTGATCGCGCAGATAGGCGAGGTTGGACGGGGCTGCGGACATGGGACTGCTTCGCTGCCGGGGGCTGATACTAGTAAGAGCGCCCCGACACGAAATCAAAGAAAACGTTGACATGCCACACCGGCAAACACTAGCTAGCTCCCCCCGACCCACCAGCGCAGGTCGCCGCGACACTTACGGCAAGCCGCGCCGCAACCGGTCTTGCGTCACGAGAAAAGCGTGTCCACAATCGCATTTCGCCCGCGTTCGCGTTCCTATCAAGGTTGGCCGGGGTACCGGCTCTTGGTGCGCGACCCGCTACGGCTTGATTGCGGGATCGATTTTGGTCCGTTCACGATCGCCTTTCAGACCTACGGCGCTCTCAATGCGGAACATTCGAACGCGATCCTGATCTGCCATGCGTTGACCGGTGATCAATATGCCGCCGACCCGCACCCGATCACCGGCAAGCCGGGTTGGTGGCAGACCTTGATCGGCCCGGGCGGTGTGCTCGACACCGAGCGCTATTTCCTGATCTGCGCCAATGTGCTTGGCGGCTGCATGGGAACGACCGGTCCGCAGGACCTCAACCCGGCGACGGGTGAGCCGTGGGCCTTGTCGTTTCCGGTCATCACCGTGCGCGACATGGTGCGTGCACAAAAGCGTCTGATCGAACATCTCGGGATCGACAGCCTGTTTTGCGTGATCGGCGGATCGATGGGCGGGATGCAGGTCCTGCAATGGGCCGCGAGCTATCCAGAATGCGTGTTTTCCGCCGTACCGATCGCCGCCGCGGCGCGGCACTCGGCGCAGAACATCGCTTTTCACGAGGTCGGGCGGCAGGCGATTATGGCCGACCCCGACTGGTGCGGCGGACGCTATCTGACCCTCGGCCGCAAGCCAGCGCGCGGTCTCTCGGTCGCCCGCATGGCGGCGCATATCACCTATCTTTCGGAGGCGGCGCTGCATCGAAAATTTGGGCGCAATCTGCAGGACCGCCATGCGGTCACCTATGGCTTCGACGCAGATTTCCAAGTCGAAAGCTATCTGCGCCATCAGGGCAGCACGTTTGTGGACCGGTTTGACGCCAATTCCTATCTCTACATCACTCGAGCGATGGATTACTTTGACCTGGCGGCGGAACACGAAGGCTCGCTGCACCAGGCCCTTTCCGGCACCCGCTCGCGGTTTTGCGTAATCTCCTTTACCAGCGACTGGCTGTTTCCAACCGCCGAAAGTCGACAACTCGTGCATGCGTTAAACGCGGTGGCGGCCAACGTCAGTTTTGTCGAGATCGCAACGGAAAATGGGCATGACGCGTTCTTGCTCCATGAGCCCGAACTGTTCGAAACCTTGCGCGGGTTTCTTGCCGGCTGTGGCGAGCATCGCGGTCTGGGCCGGTAACTAAATGACAGAGGCTTTGCGCCTGGAGCGGATCGGTGCGCGGCCGTGGGTGTCCGCGACGGGCGCCAACGAATTGCGGGGAGACCTGCGGCTGATCGCCGAGATGATCGAGCCGGGCGCCCGGGTTCTCGACATTGGCTGCGGCGATGGCACTTTGCTTGCCTATCTGACGCGAAAAAAAGGCGTCGATGGGCGTGGTATTGAGCTGAGCCAATCGGGCGTCAACGCGTGCGTCGGGCATGGTCTCTCGGTGATCCAAGGCGACGCGGACCGCGATCTCGATGCATATCCGACCGGCGGTTTTGACGTCGTCGTTTTGAGCCAGACGTTGCAGGCGACGCGTAATCCGCGACATGTAATCGAGACGCTCGTGCGCATTGGGCGACAAGCCATCGTTTCCTTCCCGAATTTCGGGTTCTGGCGGATCCGTCTGCACCTTTTAGTGCGCGGGCAAATGCCGATGACCGATTTGCTGCCCAATCCGTGGTTCGAAACACCGAACATTCATTTGTGCACGATCCGCGACTTCGTCATGCTTTGTGACGAAGTCGGCGTCCGGGTCGAGCGCGGTGTCACCCTCGATCGCCTCGGGCGGCCGTACGCGCTGCGGCCGCACGGCCGGCTGGCGAACCTTCTCGGCGAGCAGGGCGTCTTTGTCCTCTCCGGTAAGAGACAGTGACGCACGCCGGATCTCCGACCCGACGCCTAGCTCAGAGCTTCCGGATTACCACCTTACCCCAAGCGCCTGCACCGGAAAGCTGATCCCATTAATGGGTCAGCCGCTCGGTTACGATCGGGTTTACGGCGTGTCCGACCGATGGCGAAGCATTTGCGACCGTCTGCTCGATCGCAAAAAACCGCGTTGTGATGGCGGCGAAGTCCAGCAACTGCTGATTGCCGATCAGCCTGGCATCGGTATCTTTGATTGAAGTAACCGGCGGCATTCCGGTTCCACCCGCCGTAGGGTGGAGATCGATCGTCGGTACGGATGGAGGTGTCGGCGGAAACGCCCGGCAGGTCGGGCTCGGGCATCGCGGCGATGACGGACAGCCGCCGGAGCCCGCCGCGGTCGCAGGCGTGCCGGATCAGCGCCCGGAACTCGCTGCTGTGGTAGACTGGGCTTCTGTCGATCCGGAACGAAACGCGGGTCGTCGGTCGCCCGGTCACAGTCCATGCGCGGCTGGCGCGTAAATCAGGCGACGCCGTGCCGGGCGGGCCGCCGTCGGCTTAGCATAGATCTGTTTTGCCGCCTCGATCAGAACAACCCCGGCAAAAGTCGGAAACCAACGCTTGCCGAGGCGTTCCCATGCCGGCGCCGACCGCAAGACCATACGGTCGCGCGACGGCGGAACAAACAGCGCGGTGTCGGTGCCGACCGGCGTGAACAGTTCTTCGCGCAATAAATGCACCAGCTGCGACATTGTATAGGGCCGACCCGAGCCGAATGGTGTGCGGTCGAGCCGCGCCCAGATCCCGCGCCGATTGGGAGCCACGATCAACAGCCGCCCACCGCCAGCGAGCACCCGCCAGATCTCCTTCAGAAACAGTCCGGCCGCCTCGCTGGTCTCCAGCGCGTGCACCACCAGGACGCGATCGATCGAATAATCGGCGAAGGGCAATTCGGTTTCCTCGGCGAGAACGACAACATTGCCGCCGTACGGCGCCCAGCCCAAGACCCCCTGCGAGGCAGGCATCAGCGCCACGGTGCGTTCGGCTTCAGCCGAGATCGCCGAAATAAACGGCGTCGGGTAGCCGATGCCCAGCAAGCGCATCGCCCGCAGGTCGGGCCAAATGCTACGGATCGAGCGGCGGATCATGCGGCGCGCGACGCTGCCCAGGCCGGTCTGGTAGAAATCGCGCAGATCGATGACGTCGCTCGGCATGAGAACACATCAGGTCGTGTCGTCAATTGAACCGGATGATAGCGGCGGCGAGGTGGATCGCGGCCAGGAAATTTCAAAACCCGATTAGTCCGCGCGTCGCAAATTGCAGGGCTAGATGTTGAGCAGACCGTCTCCCAGTACACCTCCGACGACTCCTTCGCTGTAGCGAACGACCTCAATCACGATTTTGGCATTAGCCGGTTAAATACCGTGAGCAGCGACCACGAGGTGGCAGACACGCTAACCGCTGTTAGAGTGGCGGGGGAGAAATCGAACAAAGGAACCTTCGATGGCACAGCTCTCCGGTGCAGCAGCGAAACTCGACGCCCTCAAATGGCGCTGCATCGGGCCGCCGCGGGGCGGCCGCGTCGTCGCCGTTGCCGGCGACCCCCAAGACCGCGGCGTGTTCTATTTCGGCGCCTGCGCCGGAGGCGTGTGGAAGACGATTGACAGCGGGATCTATTGGCGCTGCGTCAGCGACGGCTTTTTCGGCTCCGCCGCGATCGGCGCACTCGAGGTCGCCCGCTCGGACCCCAACGTGATTTATGCGGGCACCGGGGAGACCGAGATCCGGCTCGACGTCTCCTGGGGCGACGGCGTCTACAGATCGACCGATGCCGGCCGCACCTGGAGCCATCTCGGCCTTCGCGAGACGAGGTTCGTCGGCCGCATCCGCATCCATCCCGACGACCCCGATATCGTCTATGTCGCCGCCCTCGGCGACGTCTTCGGTGCCAACGAGGAACGCGGGGTGTTCCGATCGCGTGATGGCGGAAGGACCTGGAGCAAGGTGCTGTATCGAGACGCCGATACCGGCGCTGTCGATCTGGCGATGGATCCGCGCAATCCGCGCATCCTGTTTGCGGCCTTGTGGCAGACCCGCCGGAACTTCTGGAACATCTCGAGCGGAGGGCCGGGAAGCGGCCTGTTCCGTTCCACAGACGGCGGCGAGAGCTGGACCGAGATTTCGCGTAATCCGGGCCTGCCAACCGGTCCGCTCGGCAAGCTGGGCGTTGCGGTGTCGCCCGCCCGCTCGGGACGCGTCTGGGCGCTGGTGGAGACGGAGGCGGAAAAGACTGGGCTCTACCGATCGGAGGATTACGGTGAGAGCTGGGCGCTGATTTCGTCGCATCGCGATCTGATGCACCGGCCCTGGTATTACACGCACGTCTTCGCCGATCCCTGCCATGGCGAGACCGTCTATGTTGCCAATTTGCAGCTTTGGAAATCGACCGACGGCGGGGCGAGCTTTACGGAGATCCAGACGCCGCACGGCGACAACCACGATCTGTGGATCGATCCGGCCGATGCCAACCGGATGATCGAAGGCAACGACGGCGGCGCCTGTGTCAGCTGCAACGGCGGCCAGACCTGGTCGTCGATCTACAATCAGCCGACGGCGCAGTTCTATCGCATCGACACCGACAACCAATATCCCTATCGCGTTTATGCCACACAGCAGGACAACACCACGATCTCGACACCTAGCGCCGCCGCCTGGGGTGCCATCACCCTCGGTGACTGTACCTATCCCGGCACGGGGGAAAGCGGCTTTGTTGCCGTGCATCCCGAAGATCCGAACATCGTCTATTGCGGTGCGATCGGCTCCAGTCCCGGCGGCGCTGGGGCGCTGCAGCGTTACGACCATCGCACCGGGCAAATCCAGCTGGTGAATGTGTGGCCCGAGGAGTCTACGGGAATCGCATCCAAGGACATGAGATATCGCTTCGCTTGGACGTTCCCGATCGTCTTTTCGCAGTACGACAGCGGGCTACTATATGCGGCTGGCAACCATGTGTTCCGCAGCCGCGACGAGGGCATGAGCTGGGAGGAAATTTCGCCGGATCTCAGTCTCAACGATATTGCGCGTCAAGGGCCTTCCGGTGGCGACATCACGCGCGAGAACGCTGGGGCGGAGGTGCACGCGACATGCGCATCGCTCGCTCCCTCGCCGCACCGGCGGGGCGAGATCTGGGCCTCGACCGATGATGGGCTGGTTCACGTCACCCGCGACGACGGCAAGAGCTGGCAGAATGTCACGCCATCGGAAATGCCGAAGCTCGCCTATGTCGGGTGTGTTGAGATCTCACCCCACGACGCCGACACGATTTATGTAGCGGCGACACGCTACAAGCTCGCCGACTACAACCCGTACCTGTTCCGGACTACGGACGGTGGGCGCACTTTTGTGTCGATCAACGGCGATTTTCCCGGCGACGAGATCACCCG
>JAFAHP010000425.1 GCA_019237175.1 Alphaproteobacteria bacterium | reverse complement strand
TTTGGCGGCGCCGACTGGAAAACCCTGTACTTCACCAGCCGCAATCATTTGGGTGCCGTCAATGTAAAAATCGCCGGGATCCCAGTGCCTTCGCAGAAGAGATAGCAGCACGCCGATATTGGGTTATTCGTCATTCCCGCGAAAGCGGGAATCCAGACGGCCAATGTCCCGACGGTGGCCCTGGACCCCCGCTTCCGCGGGGGTGACGACAACCTGTTGCGATGCCCGGCCTCGAAACACGTGCTGAACGATCGCGCCGCCTGGGCATGAACAGGCGGATCACGCGGCGCGACTTTATCGACGGCATCGCGGTCACGGCGGTCGCCGCTGCTTCTCCGCCGACGCTCGCTGCCGTCGATCCGGACGGAGCCGTCCCGGCACCACAGAACCGGCCCGGCTACTATCCGCCTGCTCTTACCGGAATGCGCGGCAGCCACCCCGGCAGTTTCGAGGCCGCCCACGCATTGCGCGACGGTGCTTTCTCGCAATCTTCAGCCAATCCAACAGACACCGGGGAGCAGTACGATCTGATCGTCGTGGGGGGCGGCATCAGCGGCCTCGCTGCCGCCTATTTCTACCGTGCCAAGGCGGGTGCCGGGGCGCGCATACTAATTCTCGACAATCATGACGATTTTGGCGGCCACGCCAAACGGAACGAGTTCGAACTCGCCGGCAAAATCCAGCTGATCAATGGCGGGACTCTCGGGATCGACAGTCCGCGCCCTTATAGCTCGGTAGCTGCCGGCCTGCTGAATGCCCTGGGCGTCGACCCCGCGGCACTCGCGGCTCGTCACGCCGACCGGGGGTTCTATCCGTCACTGGGCCTCGGGTCTGCGGTCTTTTTCGACAAGGAAACCTTCGGCGCGGACCGCCTGGTCAAGGGGAATATCTCGTCGGCACAATTCGTCGAGCAGGCGCCGCTCAGCGAGACCGCTCGGCGCGACGTTCGGCGGCTCGAAACGGATGCGACCGATTATCTGCCGGGCCTCCCCTCGTCTGAGAAGAAGGCGCGCTTGTCCCGGATCAGCTATCGCGACTATCTCCTTGACCTGGTCAAGGTCGACCGGTCGGTGATCCCGCTCTACCAGGCTCGAACGCACGGCGAATGGGGTGTGGGGATCGACGCGGTCTCGGCGCTCGACGTTTGGCCTTTTGGCCTTCCCGGTTTCCGGGGCTTGAACCTCGACCCCGGCTCGGCGGCTCATATGGGCTATACGCCGGCCGGCTATGCTGATGGCGGCTCTTACAAATTCCACTTCCCGGATGGCAATGCCAGCATCGCCCGGCTACTCGTACGCAGCGTGATCCCGCAAGCCGTACCTGGCAATACGGTTGAAGACGTCGTGACTGCTCGCATCGACTACGGCAGGCTCGACCGGACTGAAAACGCCACGCGCATTCGGCTCGGGAGCACCGCGCTCTCGGTCAGCGCCAGCGGACCCGGCGACTTGCCAGTAGCCGTCGAGGTGATCTATTCGCGAATGGATCGGGTTTGGACTGCGCGTGCCAAGCATTGCGTTCTCGCCTGCTGGAACATGATGATCCCGTATCTCTGTCCGCAATTGCCGGAAAAGCAGAAGGCGGCGCTCCACTACCTGGTCAAAGTGCCGCTGGTTTACACGAATGTGGCGCTGCGGAACTGGCAGGCGTTTGCCGCTTTGGGAGTCTCAGCAATTTATTGTCCGGGCAGCTATCATTCGAGTGTGCGGCTGAATCCGGTCACTGATATCGGCTCCTATCGCTCGCCGCGCTCGCCGGATGAGCCGATTTTGGTCCGGATGGTGCGCACACCGTGCTACGCGGGGATGTCGGAGCGCGACCAGCACCGGATTGGTCGCGTAGAACTGCTCACGACCAGCTTCGCGACCTTCGAAGAGAAGATCCGCGATCAGCTCGGCCGCATATTGGGTCCGGGTGGCTTCGATCCGGCGCACGACATCACCGCGATTACGGTCAATCGTTGGCCGCACGGTTATGCCTACGAATACAATCCGCTGTTTGACCCGGATTGGCAGGAGGGCGAAGCGCCACACGAGGTGGGCCGCG
>JAFAHP010000382.1 GCA_019237175.1 Alphaproteobacteria bacterium | reverse complement strand
GCTTTCGACATTTGCGGATGATAAGCCCGGCCCCTGACCGGGAGACCTGGAGGAAGACGTGCTCGACCGCATTCTCTTGATCAACGACGACGGCATCGACGCTCCGGGGCTCGCAGTGCTCGAACAGATCGCACTTGAACTGGGGCGCGAGATTTGGGTCGTCGCACCGGAGCACGATCAGAGCGGCGTGTCGCATGCGGTTAGCCTGCACCATCCGATCCGCGCCACCGAGCGGCGGCCGCGGCGTTGGGCCGTCACCGGCACACCCGGCGATTGCGTCGTCATGGCGCTGAGCCATTTGATGCGCGGGGCGCCACCGCAGCTGTTGCTGTCGGGCGTCAATCGGGGCCTCAATCTCGGCATCGAAACCGTGTTTTCGGGGACGGTGGGCGGGGCGATGACGGGGATGATGCTCGGCGCTCCGTCGATTGCACTGAGCCAGGCCTGGAGCGACCCCGCCAATGTGCGCTGGGAGACGGCGGCGAGGTTGGCGCCCGGCATCGTGCGCCGGCTGATGAAGATCGGCTGGAGCGCCGGAACATGTCTCAGCATCAACTTTCCGGATCTTCCGCCGCAGGACGTCGGGCCGTTGACGCTGGCGCGCCAAGGCACGGGCTCGGTCGAAGGGATGGACGTCGAAGCGCGCACCGATCCGCGCGGCTTCATCTATTATTGGGTCAGCTTTCGCCGCGGCGATCGCGACCAAGGCCCGGAAAGCGACGTCGCGGCGCTGAATGCTGGGCGCGTCGTCGTCACCCCATTGCGGTACGACCGCACCGATGAGGAAGCCTATGCGGCGCTGGCGCAATCGCTGCCGCGCTGATTGGAAAAAGCGGGCCTGCCAGTTAGCCTCAATCCATTGCTGGTCGCGGAGAAGCAAATCTTCCGTAAGAATTGGTCACAAGCGCCGCTCGATAAAGATCTGGTGCGAGGCGTACGACAACCAGACGCGCTGCCAATGCAAGAAATCGGCGCCCAGCACGAGATCGGCATCTTGCAGGCCCAGCCGCGCCACCACGATCGTCTGGTCGCGCAGTGATTCGCCGTCGATCTGCAATTCACTAAAGCGATGGGCGCGTGAGTTGACCGCCTCCGCAGCGGCGCCAAGCAAAGTTGTAACCGGGTCACGCGCCAGCTCTGCCCCGGTCACGCCAAGCGCAGCAGCCGACTCGGCATCGAGCGTGGACAACTGCGCGCCGGTGTCGATCAGTGCCGTCAGACGGTGTCCGTCGAGCTGAACCGGAAAGAACAGGCGGTCGTGCAACGAGCGATTTGCGTGGATTGTCGAATAGGGCCGGTTCCAGGCCGGCGCCGTGATCGGGCAAGGCGGCGCCGCGAAGAGGATGATGCGGCGGTGCGCCAGATCGAGATCGACCTCATAATCACCGAGAAAGTCGGCCCCCAACAGTCCGTCGATCGGCCGCCCTTGAATCGACGGCAAAGACACCGCGCCGACCAGAATGCGGAAGCCGCCGAGCGCCAACCCACCGAGGTCGAAACTGCGCAACCGCGCATCTCCGCCCGAAACCGGACCGCCGAGACTGCGCATTTGTCGGGCGTATTCATAATGCGCGTCTACCCGCAACCGCTTGGCGGCGGCTGTGGAAATGATTGTCCGCTCGGCCCCCGTATCAAACAAGAATTCAGCCTTGGCGCCGTTGATCCCCACCGTGACGACGGGAACACTTCCCATCGAGGTGACGGAGAACTCGGCCCTTCGCGTCGGCTCGCAATCCCCTGCCCGCCCGGCTTGCGCTCCGGCGATGCTCGCCAGCCCGACCAGAAACAGAACCATGATGCAACGATGTCCCATCGCGGGGCGCTGCTTTCGACCCGAGAACCGCATTGCACTCTCGTTGCTGAGCGAGACTATGCGATGACTGCGATCCCTTGGACTTCGACCAGCAGTTCGGGGCGGGCGAGTGCCGCGACCGTGATCAGCGCGCTGGCCGGAAAGTCGTCGCCAAAGATCTTCTTGCGCAGCTGCACAAAGCGATCGCCATAGCGCGCATCGGTGATGAAGACCGTCATCGTGACCATATCGGCAAGGCTGCCGCCGAGTTCGGTCAGGGTCTGGTCAAGGCGCCTGAACACCTCCCGTACTTGACCGTCAAAATCGCCGGTGAGCGATTTACCCGCGGTGTCGGTCGGCGCAACTTGTCCGGCCAGCCAAACCGTTCTGCCACCCGCAGTGACGACCGCCTGGGAGTACGACCGCGCCTGGGCACCCTCCCGTTTCAGATAATGTCGGGTGGGGATTCCCGCCGCATTCTGCGCCACTAGCGTCTCCCTTCGAGGTCTCAGTCGACCCCGTAAGCTTGGCCCAGGGCGGCCGGTGTGTCCAGGCACGAACGGCTCGAAGGGTTGTGGCCTGAGGTGCTCGGATGGCAAATTGCCCTCTGGGCGACCGCATGGAGAAGCGTATGAATATCTTCGCCACTATCAGAAATAAATTTGGAATTTATGAATTATATGGGCGTTTCGAGCTGGCCGTGTCGGCGCTGCTTATGTTATTAATCTCGATCATAATTCTGTATTCGATCGTTATCTTAGCAATGACATTGTTTGATGAGCTGATTGGTGGGTACCATCAATTCGAAACCGCGGCGTTGAAGGATACTTTCGGATTGATGCTCACAGTTCTGATCCTTCTTGAGTTCAACCATTCGATCGCCCTGGCGATGCGGCGCCGAGCGGGAGTGCTGCAAGTGCGCGTGATTGTCGTCATCGCGATCATCGTCATCGCCCGAAAGCTAATTCTTTTAGATTATGCTACGACCGATTTGTCGACGTTGCTCGCGCTCGGCGGTCTCGCCTTGGCGCTCGGGGCGGTCTGCTGGCTGCTCAACGAGATCGAGCGCCGGCGACGGGCGGCGGGCATGCCGGAAGATTGAAGCTGCCTGGCTGCAGGCGGCGCGAGATTGCCACCGGTCGGAGACGAGATCCGGTCTCTCTCGGAAGGAGCGTGTTCGTTACGGCGTCAACTCGGCACCAGACCGCCGTCGACATTATAGGATTGGCCGGTAATGTTGCGCGCTCCCGGCGAGGCAAGAAACACCGCCATTGCCGCGATGTCTTCGGGCTGATTGGCGCGGCCGATCGGGATCACCCGTTCCTGCTCGGCCTGCAACTCGGCGACGGTGATTCCGCGCTCACCAGCCCGAGCGACGGCATTGCGAGCGCCAAGTTCGGTACGGGTGACGCCGGGGCAGATCGCGTTGACATTGATGCTGTAGGCGCCAAGCTGCTGTGCGGCGGTTTTTGTCAAGGCAATGACCGCTCCCTTGCTCGCGGCATAGGCGGCGTTGGACGCGCCGGGATAGCCGCGCCCGGAAATCGAGGCAATGTTGATGATGCGTCCGCCGCTGCCGTCGCGGTGAAATTGTGCGATCATCTCGCGCGCAGCGCGCTGCAGACAAAAGAACACACCCTTGGCGTTGACCCGATGGATATGGTCCCAATCCGCTTCGGTTAAATCCATGATCGGGGCATAGCGCGTAACCCCGGCGTTGTTGACGATGACGTCGAGCCGGCCGAATTCGGCAACCGTTCGCGCGACCATCGCGTCGATACTGGCGACATCGCCGCAATCGGCCTCGATCGCGATCGCCCGGCGGCTGTTGCCGGCGGCCTCGGCGGCGGTGCGCTGAGCTGCGGCGAGATCGATATCGGCCGCTGCCACCGCTGTCCCGGCCGCTGCCATCGCCAGCGCGGATGCCCGCCCGATGCCGGCGCCCGCCCCGGTCACCAATACGACCTTGTTCTGCAAATCGGGCATGCCTCCCTCCACATCGGTTGATATCGACGTCAACGGGCAGTTTTGCACCAACCCGCCCTGTCGGCCTATAGAGAAGCCTGATCGACGACAAATTAGAGGACCCGCCGTGCTTGCCAATATTCCCGCGACCCAGACTGTGATCGAAATCAAAGAGCCGGGCGGGCCGGAGGTGCTGGTGCCGGCGACCCGGCCTGTGCGTGAACCCCGAGCGGGCGAGGTCTTGATCCGCATCGCCGCGGCTGGGGTCAACCGCGCTGACTGCCTGCAGCGCATGGGGCGCTATCCGATGCCGCCTGGCGCCCCGGATATCCCCGGGCTCGAATGCTCAGGCACGATTGTCAAGCTCGGAGAGGGTGTTGCGCAGTGGCGCGAAGGCGACCAGGTGTGTGCATTGCTGATCGGCGACGGCTACGGCGAATACGCCGCAGCACCCTCGGTCCAATGCCTGCCCGTACCCGAGGGCGTGAACCTGATCGATGCCGGCGGTCTGCCCGAAACCTTCTGCACGGTTTGGACCAATATCTTCGACCGCATCCATCTGCAGGCCGGGGAAGTGTTTTTGCAGCAGGGCGGATCGAGCGGCATCGGGATGACGGCGATCCAACTCGCCAAAGCCTTTGGTGCTACGGTGCTGACGACCGCCGGTTCGGACGAGAAATGCCGAGCTTGCCGCGACTACGGCGCTGATCTTGCGATCAACTACCGCACCCAGGACTTCGTCCAGGCGGCAAAAGAATTCACCCACGGCCGCGGGGTTGACGCCATCTTTGACATGGTCGGCGGCGACTACATCCCTCGCGAACTCGACCTCTTGGCGCCCGAAGGGCGGCTGTGCTTTGTGGCGCTGATGCGGGGGACCAGGGTCGAGGCCGATTTTGGCCAGATCCAGCGCAAGCATCTGACCGTCACCGGATC
>JAFAHP010000319.1 GCA_019237175.1 Alphaproteobacteria bacterium | reverse complement strand
GAGCGAGGCTGAGCGGGTGGGACAACGTTCTCGCGGACCTGCCAAACTGGTATCGCGAGACCTGACCGCTCAGCGCACGAGCGTCCGGCTGTGGGCCGATATCTACTGCGGCGCTCTTTGATCGCGATCCCGAGCCTCCTCGGGATCAGTATTGTCCTGTTCACGGTTCTAGCGCTGGCACCTGGCGACCCGTTCGGTGAATTGGCGACAAACCCCAATGTCCCGCCAGAAGTGGCTGCGGCACTGCGCGCCAGGTTCGGGCTCGGTGACCCGATCGTGCTGCGCTATTTCCACTGGCTTGTCGCGATGCTGCACGGCGATTGGGGGTTCTCTTTCGCCAGCCGGGTAAACGTAGACCAACTGATTGTGCAACGCTTGCCCGCCACCCTGCTGGTGATCGGCTGCTCGCAGCTCTTGGCGTTGCTCGTGGCACTGCCCGTCGGCATCTATTCGGCGACCCGGCCCTATTCGGTTTTCGATCAAATCGCCAATCTGCTGGCCTTTGTCGGCTTCTCGTTGCCTACGTTCTTTACCGGCCTGTTGTTCATTCTGCTGTTCAGCATTCACCTCGGTTGGCTGCCCTTTGTCTTTCGTGCCGATCTCAGCGCTACCGGTTGGCATTGGTATTGGGAAGAGTTCAAACAGGCGGTGATGCCGGTGGCGGTGCTCGGCCTGGCGCAGGGCGCATCGTGGACCCGTTATGTTCGCTCCTCGGTGCTCGACGTGATCCGCCTCGACTATGTCACCGCTGCCCGCGCCAAAGGGCTGTCCGAGCGCGTGGTGTTGATCAAACACGTCGTCCGCAATGCGCTGATCCCGGTGGTGACTTTGGTTGCGTTGCAAATGCCGGCGCTGTTCGGCGGTGCCATTGTCACCGAGCAGATCTTTCGCATCCCCGGCATAGGCTCGTTGTTGATCAGCGCCATCCTCGCCAATGATACACCGGTGATTATGGCGGTGACGTTTGTCTTTGCGTGTCTTGTGATTTTGTTCAACCTGATCGCCGACCTCCTGTATGGCTGGCTCGACCCTCGCATCGCCTATCGCTGAACCCGTGCCCGAGCGCGTCGGCGCACCGGCACCGGTCTCTCCCGGCGGGGAGACACTGCGTCAGTTCTGCCGGCATCGGCTGGCCGTTGCCGGTAGCGCGATCCTGGCCTTGATGTTGCTGGGCGTGGCGTTCGGACCGCTCTTATGGGCGGTGCCGATCAACGACATCGATTTTAGTGCGCACCTCGCAGCACCGTCATGGGCTCACCCTTTCGGCACCGACGATCTCGGCCAAGATCTCTTGGCGCGTATGCTATACGGTGGACGAATATCGTTGTCGGTCGGACTGGCCGCGATGCTGATGGCGATCGTCGCCGGTACCGCGGTCGGCGCCATCGCCGGCATGTCTCATGGCAGCGTCGATGCGGCGCTGATGTGGGTCACCGACCTCTTTCTGTCACTGCCTCCACTGCCTCTTTTATTGCTGATCATCTATCTGTTTCTCCCGCCGTTAAAGCAGCTGGTCGGACCGGAACTGGGCACGTTCATCCTGATCGTCGCCGTGATTGGCGGCTTTCGCTGGATGCAGGTGGCGCGGCTCGTTCGCGCGCAGTTTTTTTCGCTGCGCGAAAAGGAATTTGTCGAGGCGGCGCGAGCGCTCGGCATAGGCAGTCTCCGGCTTGTGATCCGGCATATCCTACCGAATTCGCTCGGCCCGGTCATCGTCGCGGGCACGGTCGACGTCGCCCAAGCGATCATTGCCGAATCGACGCTGTCCTTTCTCGGGCTCGGGTTTCCTCCCGACATCCCGACCTGGGGCCGGATCTTGTTTGACGCTAAGGATTATCTCGACATCGCCCCTCATTGGGCATTGTTTCCGGGAGCAGCAATTTTTCTCGCGGTGCTTTCGATAAATTTTATCGGCGACGGTCTGCGCGACGCGCTCGACCCGCGCAGCGCGGCGTAAGCGGCAGCCACCGCCGGCAGGCGCGAAACGCCGCCGCCGGAGCCTCGTCGAGG
>JAFAHP010000288.1 GCA_019237175.1 Alphaproteobacteria bacterium | reverse complement strand
GGTCGAATTCGAAGAAACCCTATTCTCCGGTGCGGGCGCGACGATGGCGACTGCGACCTTCCGCATCATGGATCCGAGTTCGCACCGGATGATTGGCGTGCGCGCAGATATGACGCCGCAAATCGCCCGTATCGCTGCCACCCGGCTTCGCGATGCCGCGCGTCCCTTGCGATTGAGCTATGCGGGGCAGGTCCTGCGGACCCGGGGCTCGGAAATCAGCCCGGAGCGCCAGCTTGGCCAGGTTGGGGCTGAGTTGATCGGCGCCGGTGGACCGGCTGCCGATGTCGAAGCGATCGCCGTTGCCGGCGAAGCACTGGCGGCGTCAGGAGTGCCGCATCTTTCGGTCGATCTCACCTTACCGACTTTGGTGCCGGCACTGGTCGACGCCTACGGCATCTCCGGCGACCGGGCGGAGGCATTGCGCGCCGTACTCGACCACAAGGACGCCGCCGCGGTGGCGGCAACCGCGGGCGATGCCGGCGAATTGTTCGGCCAATTGCTGGCTGCCGCGGGGCCCGCGGAAATGGCACTGGCGGTTCTCGACCGGCTCGATTTGCCGGCGCCGGCGCGAGCCGAGCGGGTGCGCCTCGGTGTCGTGCTCGACGGGCTCAGCGCCGCGGCTCCCGAGCTGAAGGTGACTGTCGACCCGGTCGAAAATCGCGGCTTCGAATACCACACCGGAATCAGCTTTACGTTTTTTGCCGGAGGATCTGCGGCTCACGGCTCGCTCGGGGAGCTCGGCCGCGGCGGCCGATACGACGCCGGCGATCCGGGAGCGTCGGAGCCGGCGACCGGGTTCACCCTCTATACCGATACGATCCTGAGGGCGCTGCCGGCGGCGCTGGCCCCCCGCCGCGTACTGCTGCCGCTCGGTGTCGATCGCAGGCGAGCGGACGCCTTGCGCGCAGCGGGCTGGGTAACCGTCGCCGCGCTGGTGCCGGTCGGCGATTGGCAACAGGAGGCGCGTCGCCTCGCCTGCAGTCATGTCCTGGAAGGTGACGATCCAGTGGCGGCCGGCTGAGGAAGGTGCAAGATGGGAAATGTCGCTGTCGTCGGCGTCCAGTGGGGTGATGAAGGCAAGGGCAAGATCGTCGATTGGCTGTCCGAGCGCGCCGATGTCGTCGTGCGCTTTCAGGGCGGCCACAATGCCGGCCACACCCTCGTCATCGGCAATGTCGAATACAAGTTGAGCCTGCTGCCCTCCGGGGTTGCGCGTCCGGGCAAATTGTCGATCATCGGTAATGGCGTGGTCGTCGATCCGTGGGCGCTGGTCGCCGAGATCGACACGATGCGGCTGAAGGGCCTCGACATCTCGCCCAAAAATCTGCGGCTCGCCGACAATGCCGCCTTGATCCTGCCGTCGCACGGCGCGCTCGAACGCACGCGCGAGGAGCGGCGCGGCGACAAAAAGCTGGGCACCACCGGGCGCGGCATTGGTCCGGCCTACGAGGACAAGGTCGGTCGCCGCGCGGTGCGGGTGTGCGATCTCGCCGACAAGCAGGCCCTCGACGAGCGTGTCGACGAGGTGCTGCTGCACCACAATGCGCTGTTGCGCGGGCTCGACGCGCCGCCGGTGGACCGAGGCGACTTGCTCGCCCAACTGCACGAGGTCGCGCCCCGCATCCTGCCCTATGCCGACCGCTGCTGGCGATTGCTCGACGAGGCGCGCCGCCAGAGCCGGCGCATCCTGTTCGAAGGCGCGCAGGCGGCGATGCTCGATGTCGACCACGGCACCTACCCCTATGTGACGTCGTCGAACGCGCTCGCCGGCCAGGCCGCGGCCGGCTCCGGGATCGCGCCGTCCGCGGTCGGCTATGTGCTCGGCATCACCAAGGCCTATACGACGCGGGTCGGCAACGGGCCGTTCCCGACCGAACTCAACGATGCGACGGGCGAGAAGCTCGGCGAGCGCGGCCGCGAGTTTGGCACGGTTACCGGAAGGCGGCGGCGCTGCGGCTGGTTCGACGCGGTCGCGGTACGCCAGGCGATCACCGTCGGCGGCGTCGACGGCATCGCGCTGACCAAGCTCGACGTGCTCGACGGCTTTGCCGAGATCAAGATCTGCACCGCCTATCGCCGTGGCGGCGAGATCCTCGATTACATGCCGGCAAGCGCGAGCGCCCAGGCCGAGATCGAGCCGGTTTACGAAACTGCCGAAGGCTGGCGCGAAAGCACGCGCGGCGCCCGCTCCTGGGCCGACCTGCCGGCGACCGCAGTCAAATATATTCGCCGGCTCGAAGAATTGATTGGTGCCCCGCTGGCATTGTTGTCGACGAGCCCTGAACGTGACGACATTGTGCTCGTTCGCGATCCCTTTGCCGATTGAGAGCCGGGCAGCCTCTATCTCACCCCGCGCCCCTGGTGGGTCGCCGCCCGGGCCCCACGACGCAGATGGTCGCGAATATAGCTGTCGGCATGGCTCGCGATCGTGTCCATCTGATCGGCAAAATAATGGTCAGCGCCCGAGATTTTGCGAAAGTCGATTTTGATGTCGCGTTGATGCGACAACTTGGTGACGAGTTTCTGCACCGCTTCAACCGGCACCACCGTATCCTGATCACCCTGCAAAATCAGTCCTGAAGAGGGACACGGGGCAAGAAAGGTGAAGTCGTACATATTGGCGGGAGGCGCCACCGCGATAAAGCTTTCGATCTCCGGGCGGCGCATCAACAACTGCATGCCGATCCAGGCGCCAAACGAGAACCCGGCAACCCAGCAGGTGGTGGCGTTGGGATTATAGGTCTGCAGCCAATCGAGCGCCGAGGCGGCATCGGAAAGCTCGCCCTCGCCCCGGTCGAAACTCCCCTGGCTGCGGCCGACGCCGCGGAAATTGAAGCGCAACGTCGAAAACCCGTTACGGACGAAGGTTTGATAGAGCGCATAGACAAGCTTGTTGTTCATCGTTCCGCCGTGCTGCGGGTGCGGGTGCAGCACCAGCGCGGTTCCCGGGTTCGCGGACCGGCCGTGATGATAACGCGCTTCGATCCTGCCTTCGGGCCCGTTGATGATTACCTCAGGCATGATGTATCCAGCGAAATCCGAGCATCCGGCTCGGTGAATCGTCCCCGGATCGTCGACCTCTGCACCCGCAATTCTTGATCATTTTTGTCGGACAATTATATGCTCGATGAGTGCCTCCGCACAGCGGGTGCCGGCGGTTGGCAACAGCCATCTTAATATAGTGCTAGCGATGTTGTGGAAGAACCTGCGCGAAGAAATCGACGCGACGCTCGCCCGCGATCCGGCTGCGCGCTCACGGCTGGAAGTCATACTGTGCTATCCGGGGTTTCACGCGCTCGTCTGCCATCGCATCGCCCACTGGCTGTGGCGGCATCGTTGGCTGCTTGCCGGCAGGCTTGTGTCGCACTTGGGCCGCGTATTGACCGGCGTCGAAATCCATCCCGGCGCGCGGATCGGCAGAAGGCTGTTTATTGACCACGGAATGGGCGTCGTGATCGGCGAGACCGCCGAGATTGGTGACGATTGCACATTGTACCAAGGTGTTACGTTGGGCGGCACGTCGCTGACTCGAGGCGAAAAGCGTCATCCGACTTTGGCCAGCGGTGTTATCGTCGGCTCCGGCGCCCAGGTGCTGGGCCCGTTCCGGGTGGGGGACGGTGCACGAATCGGCGCCGCTGCCGTCGTCCTTCGCGAGGTCCCCGACGGAGCCACGATGGTTGGCAATCCGGCGCGACAGGTCGCGCGCGGCAGCGGCTCGCTCGCGCAACGGCCGGCTTTCCAACCTTACGCCGTATGTGGCGACATACCCGACCCGATCGCGCGCGCCCTCAATGGCTTGATCGACGAGGTGACCACGCTGCGCGCTCATGTGCATGAACTCGGACAGGTACAGCAGGCCAAGACCGTCGAGCGGTACGCACCGAGCGATGGCTCGGCTTTCCGTGTTGCCGTTGGGGGCAATGGTACCGACGAAAACCGGGCGCACGTTATGGGGGAGGCGGAGTGAGGCTCAGCACCAAGGGACGCTATGCGGTCATGGCGATGTGCGACCTTGCTCAGCACAGCGGCGGCGGGCCGGTGGCGCTGGCGGAGATCGCCGACCGCCAGGAGATTTCGCTGTCTTATCTGGAACAGCTTTTCGCCATGCTGCGCAAGGGCGGACTCATCAAGAGTGTGCGCGGGCCTGGTGGCGGCTATTTGCTTGGACATGATCGCAGCGACATCCGCATCGCCGATATCATTCTGGCGGTGGACGAGCCAATCCGGGCGACGCGCTGTACTCCTGGCGCCCCGGTCGGTTGTCGCGGCAACCGCACGCGCTGCCTGACCCACGATCTGTGGGAGGAGCTTGGGAACCATATTCACCTCTATCTGAGCTCGGTTTCGCTCGCTGATGTCTGCGAGCGCCGCGTGCTTGGTACGAGCGGCCGTGTTCATTGCGAGAACTGGGCCCGAGCCGGCACGATGCCGGACAGCCGATGAGCAGGCGAAGCGGGTTCCGCCCCGAAACCTATCTTGATTGGAACGCGACCGCCCCGTTGCGCCGGGAAGCGCTAGCGGCGGTTACCGAAGCATTGGCGTGCTGCGGCAACCCGTCTTCGGTTCATCGTTGGGGCCGGGCCGCCCGGCGGACGGTGGAGCACGGGCGCGCGGCGGTGGCGGCGCTGATCGGCGCGGCGCCCGCCAACATCATCTTTGTCAGCGGCGGGACTGAAGCCAATCATTTGGCCTTGATCGGCACCGGGCGCGAGCGTGTCCTGGTTTCGGCCGTCGAGCACGATTCCGTGTTGCGTGTTGTGCCCGCAGCCGAACGGATCGCAGTCGATCGCGATGGCGTCATCCAGCTCGACGCCCTCGCTCGCCAGCTCGATGCCGACGACAGACCGGCGCTGGTATCGGTGATGTTTGCCAACAACGAGACCGGCGTGATGCAGCCGGCCGCCGAGATCGCCGCGCTGACCCATGCGCACGGCGCTCTGTTCCACTGCGATGCCGTGCAAGCGGCGGGGAAAATTGCATTCGATGTGGGGACAATTAGTGCCGATCTTTTGACCTTGTCCGCGCACAAGCTTGGGGGTCCCGCCGGTGCCGGTGCGCTTGTCGCGATGGGCGAGATCGAGCTGATGCCGGTCCTGCGCGGCGGTGGCCAGGAACGCGGACGCCGCGCCGGCACCGAGAATGTTCCGGCGATCGCCGGCTTTGCCGCGGCTGCCGCCGCAGCCGCGGACGAGATCGCGAGTTATGATCGGGTAAATGCGCTGCGTGACGCGCTTGAGGCCGAGATCGTTGCGGCGGCGCCGGATGCAGTCATAGTAGGCGCCGAAGCACCGCGCCTACCCAACACAGCGGCAATTGCGATGCCCGGGATGGCTGCGGCGACCCAGGTCATTGCCCTCGATCTCGACGGTGTCATGGTCAGCGCCGGGGCCGCCTGCTCGTCTGGCAAGGTCGGACCGAGCCATGTCTTGGCCGCGATGGGGATCCCTGCCGAAATCGCATTATCGACGATCCGTGTAAGCCTCGGCTGGAGCACCCGCGAGGCCGATGTCGATCGGTTTGTCCAATCTTGGACTGCGCTTTACCGCCGCCGGCGCGGCGATTCGAGGGAGGCGCGCGCCGCATGAGTTCAATCCCGAACCGCGCCGCCCCGAACGCGCTGCCGATCTACCTCGACAATCAGGCGACAACCCGGGTGGACCCGCGCGTCGTGGAGGCAATGCTGCCTTATTTCACCGAACATTTTGGCAATCCACATAGCACCAGTCATCGCTATGGTCATGTTGCGGCGGACGCGGTCGAGCACGCCCGCGCGCAGATTGCCGCACTGATCCGTGCCGATCCGCGCGAGATCGTGTTCACCTCAGGCGCGACAGAGGCCAATAATCTCGCAACTAAGGGTGTGGCGCATTTCGTCCGGGCTCATCCTGGGACGAGGCGGGTTCGCGACCATATCGTCACCTTGACGACCGAGCACAAATGCGTGCTCGAAAGCTGTGTGCAATTGGAACGCGAAGGGTTTGCCGTCACTTATGTCGCGGTTGAGTCCGACGGACTCGTCGCGCTCGACAAACTCGCGGCCGCGCTGACCGATCGCACCCTGCTGGTATCGGTTCTCGCAGCGCATAACGAGATCGGAGTGATCCAGCCGCTTGCCGAAATCGGCGCCCTGTGCCGCGCGCGCGGCGTGCTGTTCCATACCGACGCGGCGCAGGCGGCGGGCAAGATCCCGCTGGACGTCGAGGCCATGCGCATCGATCTTATGTCGATATCCGGCCACAAGTTCTACGGCCCGAAAGGGGTTGGCGTGCTTTATGTTCGACGCCGCCCGCGGGTCCGCTTGCTGCCGCTGATCGATGGGGGAGGACAAGAGCGCGGCCTGCGCTCCGGCACGTTGCCGACGCCGCTTTGTGTCGGGCTTGGCCGCGCCGCGGTCATCGCCGCCGATGAGATGGGGGAGGAAGCCGCACGGTTGCGCCAATTACGCGACCGATTGCATCGCGGGCTGGCACGGCGGGTTCCCGGGCTCCGTCTCAACGGCGATCCCGACCGGCGTCTGCCTGGTAATCTCAATCTCAGCCTTCCGGGAATTGCAGCGCCGTCGCTGATCGAGGCGTGTCCCTCGATCGCGATCTCGACCGGCTCGGCCTGCACTTCGGCGACGATCGAGCCGTCCTATGTGCTGCGTGCGCTGGGCCAGTCCGAGGAGATGGCCAATTCCGCCATCCGTATCGGGCTCGGGCGGTTCAACACCGGGGCAGAGGTCGACTTCGCCATCGACGCACTGGCCGCGGCGGCCGCCCGGCTTAGAGAAGAAACCGGGATGCGACAAGATGCAGGCGACCCTACTTAATCATCTAGTCTGGCACCGGAGAGATGGATGAGGCCGAGAACGCAGGCGCTGATAGTCACGGAAGCCGCGGCGCAACGGATACAGGCGTTGCTTGCAAAGCGCGGCAAGCCTTCGGTCGGGGTAAGGGTCGGCGTGCGGGCACGGGGCTGCTCTGGACTCAGCTATACACTCGAATATGCTGATGAAAAGGGTAAGTTTGACGAGGTCGTCGAAGACAAGGGTGTTACCGTCCTAATCGATCCCAAAGCCGTCATGTTCATCCTTGGCACCGAAATGGATTACGTCGAAGAGAAGCTGCAAAGCGGCTTTACTTTTCGCAACCCAAACGAAAAGGGCCGTTGTGGCTGCGGCGAATCTTTTCACGTCTGACAAATATCGTCTGTTGCGCGGATGATAAAGCCGCTCGCACCGTATAAGAGTGGGGGCCTATCGAGGCAGTAGCGTGAAACTATTTCAGATCGAAGAGCCGGAGGGTGGACCAGCCGACCAGCACGCCCCGGGGGCCGCGATCGGCATCGATGCGTCCGGCGCGGCAGCCGAGATCGCCATAGCGGTCGGCGGCAATAGCGAAATCCTCGCGGATCGCTCAGGCTTTGAGCTAGCGCTGGCGGTGCCGCCTTATGATGCTGCGGTCGCCGAGTGGCAGGCGCTGTTCGAGGGCGCGCGGCTCCGCGCCGAACGCGCACTTGCACGTCCGGTTACCCATGCCGTCATCGTTGTGGCGGCGACGGCGAACGAAACGTCCACCGTGAACATAGCCTCTGCGGCGGAACAAGCCAGCCTTGTGGTATTGCGCCTCGCTGCTCGAACCGATCTCGCGCCCGGGACCGCGCCGGCGGCAGCCGCCGCAGTGGTGGCTGAAGATCTGGCGCCGCGGCCGCTGGGGGAGTGCGAATAATGCCGACGATAACGTTTATCGAACGAGACGGCACACCGCGCGAGGTCGACGCTCCGCTTGGCTTGTCGGTGCTCGAAGTCGCCCATCGTCATGGTGTCGATATCGAAGGTGCCTGCGAAGGCTCGCTCGCGTGCTCGACTTGTCACGTGATTGTCGATCCCGAATGGTACGAGCTGTTGAAAGAGGCGAGCGAGGACGAGGAAGACATGCTCGACCTTGCTTTCAATCTCAGCAAGACCTCGCGGCTGGGCTGCCAAATCATCATCACTGAGGAGCTCGACGGGCTGACGGTACGACTGCCGGCCGCAACTCGTGGCCTGCTGATTGGCTAAAACCGCGGATCGGCCGATGGCCGATGTTCTCTTCTCGCGGCTGGTCGCGGCTGCAGCGGAACCGTGGCGAGCGTACACCAACCACGAGTTTGTGCGCCGTCTCGCCAGCGGGTCGTTGCCGGAAGTGTGCTTTCGCCGCTATCTGATCCAGGATTATCTGTTTCTGATGCATTTCGCGCGCGCCTGGGGGCTTGCAATCTATAAATCCGACACGCTTGCCGAAATGCGCCGGGCCCAGCGCCTGGTCGCTGCAACGCTCGACGTCGAGATCGAGCTTCACGTCGAATATTGCCGCGGCTGGGGATTATCGGCGACGGCCATGGCAGCCGAGCCCGAGGCCATCGCGACCACCGCTTACACCCGGTTCGTTCTCGATCGCGGCCTCGCCGGCGACCGGCTCGATCTCGAAACTGCTTTGGCGCCGTGCATTATCGGCTACGCGGTCATAGCATCCGGGCGCATGACCGATGCCGGCACGAGGCTCGATGGCAATCCCTATCGCGAATGGCTCGAAATCTACGCCGGTGCGGACTATCAGGATCTCGCGCGCGAAGCCCAAACGGCTCTCGATGAGCAATTTGTCCGACGCGGCGGTGAGGGCCGCTTCCCATCTCTCGCCGCCAATTTCGCGAGCGCCACTCGGCTCGAAACCAATTTCTGGCAGATGGGTCTCGACGCTTGCGGTTGAGTGCGCTTGTGCGGTGGCAACCGCAAGCGTCCACAGTTGAAACCGCGTTGCGCATCCCTATAGTTGGCGACAATGATTACATCCTTGCAAGACATCGATCTTGCCGGAAATCCGTGCGACCACCGCATCGTTGTCGCGATGTCGGGCGGCGTCGATTCCTCGGTGACGGCAGCGCTGCTGGTTGAGCACGGGTTCGAGGTCGTCGGGGTCACGTTGCAGCTTTACGATCATGGCGCCGCTCTTGGCCGCCGAGGCGCTTGCTGCGCCGGGCAGGACATCCACGACGCAGCGCAAGTGGCCGAGCGGCTCGGCATCGCACATTATGTGCTCGATTACGAGCGCCGGTTTCGCGAGGAAGTGGTTGATGATTTCGTCGACACCTATCGCCGCGGCGAAACCCCGGTGCCGTGCATTCGCTGCAACCAGCGGATCAAGTTTCGCGATCTCCTAACCGTTGCCTGCGATCTGGGCGCATCCGCGCTCGCGACCGGCCATTACGTGCGCCGGGTCGCCGGCCGCAACGGACCCGAACTGCACCGAGCCCGCGATTCGGCGCGCGATCAGAGCTATTTCCTGTTTGCAACGACGCGCGCCGAACTCGATTTTTTGCGGTTCCCGTTGGGTGGCCTTGCCAAGGACGAGACCCGCGCTCTAGCGCGGCGCTTTGGGCTCGCCGTCGCCGACAAGCCTGACAGCCAGGATATCTGCTTTGTGCCGCAAGGCTCATATGCGAGCCTTGTCGCACGGTTGCGGCCCGATGCCGCCGAGCCGGGCGACATTGTAGACCGTGACGGCCGCGTGCTCGGCTGTCATCCCGGCATTGTCTATTTCACTGTCGGGCAGCGCAAGGGGTTGGGGATCGCCGCGGCCGAGCGGTTGCATGTGCTGGCGATCGAACCCGAAACGCGGCGTGTCGTTGTCGGCCCCCGTGCCGCCCTCGCGGAAATCCACGTGAACATCAGCGAACTCAACTGGTTGCCGGGTGAGCCGCCGGCAAAGGGAGGCGCGCGGCTCGCCGCAAAGCTGCGTTCGGCGCAGCCGCCGGTCATGGCGACGCTCTATCCGACCGGCGCTGGTGGAACAGCTGAGCTTGTCCTCGACGCGCCAATGGCAGCTGTGGCGCCCGGCCAAGCGGCCGTTCTTTACGACGGCGAACGCGTGCTCGGCGGCGGCTGGATCCGCCGAGGCCCCGGGTCGCAGTCGGCGCAAGGGGCCGCGGCGACTTGACCCTTACCCTGCCATCTCCTATATCCGGGCCCCGCGGCGGGGTAGCTCAGCTGGTTAGAGCAGGGGAATCATAATCCCAAGGTCGGGGGTTCAAATCCCTCCCCCGCTACCACCTCAGGTTAGTGACATCGCAAGAATTTTGTCTATCGGGCCGAAAGGGCATCAGCCGATATGGCGGCCAGGTAAGTTGGAGATCGGCACCGAGCTCGCTTGTCCCCGTCTGCCAGCTTTACCTCCCCTGGTGCGCGGGAAAGTATCTTGGCGCTCGCCGGCAAACTCGCGTGTCATCTGCTCCACGCAAACCGGCAGCGGAGCTATGGACACCTTGATCGAGGTTACACGGCGCGATGCTCAGCAAAGACCTT
>JAFAHP010000195.1 GCA_019237175.1 Alphaproteobacteria bacterium | reverse complement strand
GGCGGCCGTGATCAAATCATAGTCCGCGTATATGATAGGACCGGACCACCACCGCTGTCGACCGCGACATAACGGCTCTGGCGATCGCCGTGCGGTCGCGACACGCGGCTATGTCACTGATCGCCATCGGCGTGCCGCCGAACAATTTGTGAAATACCTCAAATTATCGATCGCGATATATATATATATGCTTGTTGCGGCGATCTGGGCGATCCCGACCGGCGTATCGAGCGCGCCCTCGCACTCCGGAGTGACGGGGTGTGGCGATGTTTTCGGATCCTATCTCTACGCCCCCGCGGCGGCGGTTCCCTGTTGCGCCTCATGGCCGACTGCGACGGTTTCCCAGTCCTGCAAAAATATCTGTTCGAAATATTGGGCGATCGTCGCGTTGTTGATGATCAGTCCGGCGTCGCGGTTTTGCAGCACGCCCGCTCCGGACCAGTTTTGGCTCGAGACCACTACCTTCTGGTGATCGACAACAAAGCCCTTATTGTGAACGCCTTGCTGAATGCGAACCAGCTGAGTATCGATCCCGGCTGCCCGCAACCGCTCCATCCATTGGGTGTTTTGCCATTGACTGAGGATGATGCGGACATCGACGCCGGCCGTGGCGCGCGCCTGGACGGCATTGAGCAAATCGGTGAAGGAGGCCTCGTCGTCCCGGTTCGACGGATGAATGTATTGCAGTTGCATATAAAGGCTGTTTTGCGCGCTCGAGATCAGCTCCAGCATTTTTTCGGCATAGATTCCGGCCTGGCCATCGGCCGTGCGATCGGGAGTCAGCAGCGGCTGGATGGTCATCGGCTCGGTGACGGTCAGCGGCGCAAAGTACTTGCGCGGCGCTCGGGCCTCGGCGGCCGGATTGGTTTCAGCAAGGTCGAATCCCTGCTCGGCGAACGCCTCCAGATCGGCTGCTCCCTCCGGACCACCCTGGGCCGGCAGAGCCGATTGCCGGTCGTTGAGGAGATAGGCCTCGTAGAGCCGGGCCAGCGGCGGCAAGGCGATCACGACGTGCCAATCCCGATCGCTGTTCTTGAAGGTCTCGGCGGCGTGCTCCGGGTCCGGATCGGACACCGGTGCATTTTCGGGTTGGTTCGAATTGTTCCAATTACCGCTCGACAGCCACAGCTCGGTGCCGTCGCGCACCGCAACCTTGATGTGATAGGCGGACGGGAAAATCCAGTCCCGCACCTCGGGGCTCGACCGCACCGCCGCCCAGGCAAAAGACAGCGCGTCGCCAAGATCGCCGTGAAGGTCTTGCTCGGTCTGGTCGTCGCTTTGATCGGCCGAGGGGTTGCGCGCCGGATGATCGAGCACCAGCGACAAGGCGCGCCTCGCGCCTCCCGCGGTCAGCGCATGTTCCAGACCGGACAAAATATGGGCAGAGGTAAAATCGTACATGCCCACGGTCAGCTGTTGCTGGACCCGGCCGAAGAATTCGCGCAGCACAGGCCAACCGGCGTCAGGGCTGGCACTGCATATGACCGACCATGTGCCGCTGACCGGATCGAGCGGCAGCGGGGCCGGCTGATAGGGAATCTCCTGCTTGCGCGGGCGACGCGCCTCCACCTCGGCAACCGCCGTTGCGGCTGTAGGTTCGTTAAAGGCATGCTCGAACGGAAAATCGGGCGCGCGCTGCTCGGCCCGGATGCGGTCGGCGAGCGCCAGATAGTCGGCCGGACGGGTGGCCTTCATCCGTCCGAGCGGTGAGGCTGTGCGCACTTCGATCGGGACCCCGCCGATCGCACTCGGCAGCCCATAGCTCGCAGTCTCGCCCTTCTTGGCGCCGACCAGTGCGACAATGATCGGGTCCCCGACGGGCCAGCCGCGGTCGATGTGGTAGCCCGGGCGAACCGCCAGGACGCCCGGTTTCTTGAACGCGTCCAGGTTCTGCTCGATCGTCCGTCCGACCTCGGAAAGTGTTGGCATGTGTCCCCCCTGTTGGCGGGTGCGAGCGCTGCCCGTTAGTAAGGTTACTCCACCAGAATGCGTATCTTTAGGGGAATCCGTTTGCCGAATCATGACAAGCTTCGCTGTGAGAATAGGGAAGCCGGGGAGCCCAACCAGCGCGGCGCAAGGCTGCCGCATCCCGAAAACCTCGCCTCGGGTCGGTGGCCGCACGCGCCAGCAAAAGCAAGTTCGGTTCCGAGGCAGCGGCTTTTAATATTTTTTAGCAATAGTCCGTCAGCCTGTGGTGGGCAGGTTTCAGTCGCTGGCGGGGCCGTATGGTGCTCACCCACTCGACGGCTCACTCTTCACACTCGCGCCAACGACGGGGCTCGAAGCTCGGTCTCGTATTGCTCGGCGTTTTAGTGTGTCTGGGCATCTGGGTAACCCGGCCGGCTTCGTTCGCCTTCGCCGCGCGGGGGCTGCAACAGACCGCTATCGCCGCTGGCGCGATCGCCGCGATACTGATCGGCTTATTGCTGCGCGCATTTTTGCGGGTCGAGCGATCCGAGGCCTCTCTTGCCGCACGCAACACCGAGCTTGCACGGGCGGTCGAAGCGCTGCGCGACAGCGAGTGCCGCTTTCGCGATTGGGCCGAGATCAGCTGCGAATGGTTTTGGGAACAGAATGCCGAACTGCGCTACACGTGGTTTTCTGACACGGTGAGCCGGCCGGGCTTGCGGTTCGATCTGATCGGCCTGACCCGATGGGAGATGGTCACCGAAGGGGTCAGCGAAGAGCAATGGGCTGCACATAAAGCGCAATTGGCAGCGCGCCAGCCGTTTCGCGATTTCCGCTATATCCGCACCGGCGAGGACGGCGAGATCCATCACATCAGTGTCAGCGGCAAGCCGATCTTCGACGCGAATGGCCAGTTCTGCGGCTATCGGGGCGCGGGTCGCGAGATCACCGCCGAAGTGTGCGCCGCCGAGGCGCTGCGCCGGGCCATGATTGAGGCCGAGGCGGCGCGCACCGAGGCTGAGCGGGCACGCCAAATCGCTGAGGAAGCGACCCATCACCTGCTCGAGGCGCAACGCATCGCCGGGCTCGGCCATTGGGTTACCGACGAAGCGGCAGGAACGGTCACCTGGTCGCCGCAGATGTTTGAGATCACCGGCCTGCCGCCACAGCCGGTAACGCCGCTCGACCTATCGCGCATATCGCCCTTGGATCCCGCGGACAGAGCCGTTTTCTTCGCTGCGCGCGAGGAGGCGATGGCGAGCGGCGAGACGCGGATGGTCGAGGTCCGCTGGGTGCGCGCCGACGGCGACATTCGCTGGGTGCATATCGAAATGAAGCCGGATTACGATGCAACGGGTCGGCCGGCGCACCTGTTCGGCACCACTCAGGACATCACCGAGCGCAAGCGGACCGAAGATGATTTGAAAGCGACCCGGCAGCGGCTCATCGACGCGATCGAGTCGATGTCGGACGGTTTCGCACTGTTTGATCGCGGCGACCGCTACGTGATGACCAATAGCAATTACCGCCAGCTGTACGCCGATCGCACGGACTTGTTCGAACCCGGAACCACCTACGAGCACATGCTGCGGAGCAGCATCGAACGCGGCCGCGATCTCGACGGTGAGAACCCCGAATGCTGGGTGCAAAAGATGCTGGAATGGCACCTCGCCTGTGCGGCGCCGCTGGAGCGGCGGCTGCCCGACGGGCGCTGGATTCGAGCGGTGGAACGCCGTACCAGCGACGGCGGCATCGTCGCGATCCGCACCGACATCACTGAGCGCAAGCAGGCCGAAGAAGCGCTAAGAGTGGCCCAGGACCAGCTTTTCGACGCGATCGAATCGATCTCGGAAGGGTTTGTGCTGTTCGATCGCGACGACCGTTATGTGCTGACCAACAGCAACTACCGCCGCCTCTATCCCGGCATTGCGGATCTGTGCGCGCCCGGCAATACCTTCGAGGCGGTGATGCGGGCCAACATCGAGCGCAACCTCCACGAATTCGGCCCTGGCGGGGCGGAAGACTGGATGCGTCAGATCTTGGAATGGCATCGCGCCTGCGATGCGCCGATGGAGCAGCAACTGACCGACGGCCGCTGGATACGGGCGATCGAGCGGCGCACGCGCGACGGCGGCATCGTCGGCATCCGCACCGACATCACCGCGACCAAGACCGCCGAGGCGGCGTTGGTATGCCAGGTGCGCGATCTCGAAGCTGCTCAGGCGCGGCTCGAGAGGCTCAGCGGCGATCTTGCGGAAATGGCGGGGGATCTCAGCACCGCGCGCGACGCGGCCGAGGAGAAGGCGGCCGAGCTTGCGCAAAGCGAGGGCCGCTTTCGCGACTTTGCGCTGACCTCTTCTCACTGGTTGTGGGAAACCGACGCGCAACATCGCTTCGCATATGTATCGGAAGGGGTCAAAACCTTTGGCTGGTCGATCGAGAGCTTGATCGGGCGCACGCGGTTGGAGATAGCTGGCGACACCGGCAGCGACCCGGCAAAGTGGCGCGATTACCAAGCCTTGGTGGGCCGTCACGAGCCGTTTCGCGATTTCATTTATACCTGGAAGAACACTAACGGCGAAGAGGGCGTCGCCTCGGTGAGTGGTGATCCGCTCTTTGACACCGAACGCCGCTTTCTCGGTTATCGCGGCACCGGGCGCGACATGACAAGACAGGTGCGCGCCGAGAACGCATTGCGCGAAGCGAAACAGGCGGCGGAAACCGCAAGCCTCGCCAAATCACAGTTTCTCGCGAACATGAGCCACGAACTGCGCACACCGCTAAACGCGATCATCGGCTTTTCCGAGATGATCAAGCTCGGCATCAAAGGGCCGGTGCCGCCGACTTATCAGGAATACGCCGGGCTGATCCACCAGAGCGGCGAACATCTGCACCAAGTCATCAACGACATCCTCGACCTCGCCAAGGTCGACGCCGGGAAGTTCGAATTGCGCGAGGAACCAGACGTCGATCCATGTTTCATCGCCGAAGCGTGCGTCGACCTGGTGCGCGAACGCGCGATAACCGGCGGCATCGGCCTGTCGATCGAAGTCTGGGAGCCTCCGCCGCTTCTTGTCGCGGACCCGACCCGCCTCAAGCAGATCTTGATCAACTTGCTGTCAAACGCGGTCAAGTTCACACCACCGGGCGGATCGGTGGTTGTTGCCATCAGCCGGAGCCTCTGTGGCGGAGCGGTGATCGAGGTGCGCGACAGCGGCGCGGGAATGACCACATCGGAGATCGGGATTGCCTTCGAGCCGTTTGGGCAGGTCGACGCCGGCCTCGACCGCAAACACGAGGGTACTGGCCTTGGGCTGCCGCTGGCGCGACGACTGGCGGAGCTGCATGGCGGCACGCTGTCGATCGACAGCGAGAAGGGCCGCGGCACAACAGTTAAACTCGTACTCCCGGCCGCGACGGAACCCGGCAGTCCACTCACCGCCGCCGCTGTGGGCACAAGCTGACGGCAAGCGCCGTCGACGCGCAGCCACCGGGATTCGGGTGGTGGACTGCTTCGTTTGGTGCCGGATATCGCATTCCGATTTTTGAGATCCGCCGGTTAAAGACACGGGCTCGAGTTCGTTTTAGCTTAGAACGCTTGGCACATAGACCCGCGGATCATCCCGGAACCGCCCGCAGGTGCAGGACGTTCCGGGGTCGCAATCGCAGTATTCGAAATCATGCAGCGGAGTTCCCAATCAACCCTAGCTCAATAGCTTCTTCAGCCGCGTTGCGATTTGTTCGGGCGGATCTTCCCCGGTAAATGACGCCGTAAAACGCCCCTTGGGGTCCATCACATAGATGATCGAGGTGTGGTCCATCGAATAGTCGCCTCCGGGCTCGGGATGCTTGGCGTAATACACGCGATATTCTCTGGCTGCCTGGGCGATCGCAGCATCGCTACCGGTCAGTGCGACGATCGGCGCGTCAAACGCCGAGACATATTCCTTCATCGCCCGCACGGTATCGCGCTCGGGATCTACCGTGATGAAGACCGGGCGAACTTCTCTCTTCTCCGCACCGAGATCCGCCAATGCCAGCGCAATGTTGCTGAGCGCGGTCGGGCAGGCGTCAGGGCAGTGAGTATAGCCGAAATAAACCAACAGCCACTTGCCTTCGAGATCGGTGTTGGTGACCGTCTTGCCGTTCTGGTCGACGAGTCTAAACGGGCCGCCGATCACGGTGCTGAGCAGCGTCCCAGCCGCACCACGCGAATTGTCGCGCAGTTCGAGCGCGACAAACGCGCCCGCACCAAGGAGCGTGAACCCGGCAAGCAACGCCGCTACGAGGACCAGGCGCGGCCCGGAATGCCGCGTCGGCTGCTGGGGAGCCACAGGCGAGGCGTCGCCATCCATCGCGGATTTTCCTTAATGTTGCGTCGCGGCCGGCGTTGGCCCGGCGGCACCGGCCTTTGCGATCGCGACATTGACCGTACGCTTGCCAGCCTTTTCAAAACTCAGGGTCAGCGGAAACGATTGGCCGGCCCTTAGCGGCTGTTTGAGCCCGATCAGCATGATATGCATGCCGCCCGGGGACAGGGTTACGGGCTGTCCGGCCGGGATATCGATGCCCTCGATCGGACGCATCTTCATGACCATGCCCGACATTTCCATCGTATGGAGTTCGGCCTTTTTTGCGACCGGCGTCGACACGGCAACAAGGCGGTCACCGGTCGGCGATTGGATCGTCACGTAGGCCGCACCGATTTCGGACCTGCCGGGCGTCGCGCGGGCCCAGGCATTTTCGACGTGGAGCGGCCCGGTTTGCGCGGATGCCACGCCAACGAAGAGCACCGTCGCCGCGAACAACATGATCCTAATTGAGCGAATGAGACCGATCTTCGCTTTCTCCTCCTCGTCACCCCCGCGAAAGCGGAGGCCCAGGGCGGCAAGCACCGCGCCGGTTGCCCTGGATTCCCGCTTGCGCAGGAACGACAACGAAAAAAATTGGCTACCAAGCGTTGAATTCGTACCGCTGGCCGGCTTCATCGCATCCCTCCGCCGCTATGACCGCTCACCCGCAAGAATAACTCGGTGCGGCGATGAGCGAAGCGGGGCGTTTTACCGCGGTTTGCTCAAGTCGGCTGCTCTCGCTGGGGCCTCGGCGACCGCGACACAAGCATGCGGCAGATTGCTCAACAGCAGCGGTTTAGCATGTACCGGCGGCGGATGAAGCGCCTCGGGTGTAAACCACCAGGCAAGTTCCTTGCCGCAGCCGTCGCCCTCCGGCGGCGGCGCCTGATTGCGGCACTGGGTCTCACCGGGCGGGCATACGAGACGCATATGAAAATGATAATCGTGGCCCCACCATGGCCGGATTTTGGAAAGCCAGGCGCGATCCGTCCCGGCTTCGCGGCACAATTCGCGCTTTATCGCGGGGTTGACAAAGATTCGCGCCACCTCGGCCTCGCGCGCTACCGCCCGGTACATCTTCAGGTAAGAGGGATTCCATACCGCCGGGTCGACGTGCTGGCCATCGGCTGCAACGACGTCGGTTGCCGACATTTCGTTCCGTTCGGCGGCAGTAAGCAGCCGGTTCGGCATCGGGGTCAGCCAGATGTCGGCATCCAGCCCGATCTGATGCGAGCCGTGGCCCGTCAACATCGGCCCGCCGCGAGGCTGCGCGATGTCACCGATCAACAACCCCCGCCAGCCGGCCTCGACCGGCATCTTCGCCGCAAGACGCTCGATAAATTGGATCAAGACCGGATGGCCCCAGGCGCGGTTGCGCGATGGACGCATGACCTGCCAGTTGGACCCATCGGCGGGCAATTCAACCGCGCCTTCGAGACAACCACGCTCGTAGGAGCCGATTGCCGCCGACGGCCCCGGTGCCGGCGCGGTTTCGAGACCGAAGACACGTTGCGCCGCATCGGGCGGCAGGTGCGCCAGCAATGCCGCACGGTGAGCCGCTTCTTCGGCAACCGTATCCTGTGCTCGTACACCGCTGCAGGGGGTGCAGAGCACCATCGTCAAAATAACCATTCCCGCGGCGCGCATGACCGTTCGGTTCCTCCGAAGACTTGCGGCTGGCACGTTGTCCAATATCCGCCGCAGAGCGATTTGAAAGCGCAGTCTGAACGCTCGATCACCGGCGCTGACGAACGCGCATTTTACCCCGCAAGCCTGGTTCGGGTCATCCAGCGGACAATCGATCAGACGATGCGCGCCGATTAATAGATTTCAACCCCTCTTCGCGGACCGGCTGATCCGAAGGCCGATTTTGGCGTGGCCGTGCCAGTGCAAGCAATTGAATTCGCGAGGCTCGGATTGCATCGTCGACAAAGCCTCGTCCAACATCGCCGTTGCCCTCCTAAAATTCCAACTCCCGCCCCCGCCACGACTCAGGGTCACCGCCGCCAATCAGTCCAGCCAATCCCGAACGTCGTGAACAACTTCGAGTCCAACCCCTTGTCGCAAAGGGGCCGAGCGCGCAAAAATGGCTCTAATCCGCCACCACGCTAGGTCGTGTGAGGCCCTACAGCCGGCGGTCTCAGCAGCCGTAGCGCCGCTGGCGGTCCTGATAGGCGCGGATCGCGCGCAGGAAATCGATCTTGCGAAACGCCGGCCACAGCACGTCGGTAAAATAGAATTCGCTGTGAACGCTTTGCCATAACAGAAACCCCGACAAGCGAATCTCGCCTGATGTGCGGATGATCAAATCGGGATCGGGGAGACCGGCGGTATAGAGATGCCGGGCGATCGCTTCCGGGGTGACTTCATCAATCGCTTCCGCCAAAGTCACCTGGTTGGCGGCAAGACCCGACAGCAGCGCACGCACTGCGTCGGTGATTTCCTGGCGGCCGCCATAAGCTACCGCGATATTCAACTCCATCGCTTCATAGCGGTCGGTGGCGCGCTCGGCGGCCCTGATCGCATCGAGGACCGGCGGCGGCAGCATTGCGAGGCAACCGATGGCGCGCACGCGGACCCGGCGGCGGTGGATCGCCGGATCCTCGGCGAGTGCGGTCAGCTTGGCCTCGACCGACGCCATTATCCCTGATACCTCGGCCGGCGACCGGTGGAAATTTTCGGTCGAAAAGACCCACAAGGTGACGGTCGGTATCGCAAATTCGGCGCACCATTCGAGAACTTCATCGAGTTTGTCGGCGCCGAGATCGTAGACTGCGCGCGGATCGACGATCCCGAGCGAGCGGCCATGTCGGCGGTTGCCGTCGAGGATAATGCCGACATGGCCCGGGCGCGGCCGAGCGAGAATGTTTCGGGTCAGCCGGCGCGCGTACAGATAGTAGAGAAGGCCCAATATCGGCCGCAGCAAAGCGTCCCCCGAGCCCCCGTTAGCGCAACGCCGCCGGCGTGAGATGGTCACGTAAGAAGAGCCGACATTACGGCAACGATATGACGAAACAATTAAGCGAGCGCCTTATGCGGACGGTCGTCTTGGACACGCCGGGTCAGCCGGGATCGCGACGGGCTCAAACGGCATTGTGAATACCCTTGCCGCGACCCCTCGGCCCGCCCTTCACTTCAGCCGTGCCCGGCATAATGAAGCGTGATCGCGCCGATGCCGGCGGCAACATTAAGACCGGTGTTGCCCTCGATGCTGACCGGCTGCAGCGAAATCGTGCGATTCGAGCCGCCGATCAGAACGTTAGCACCGGCGCCGACGCCGACTGTGGCGCTCGCTGTCGCACCCCCGTAGCTGCCGGCGAGCGCACCCGGCGCGAGGTTGGAGGTCGGAGCAGATACTGCCCAAATCAATGCGCCGCCCTGCGTGTAGCCGATATCGACGCCAAATTTGGAAATTGTGCCGGTGTAACGTTCGACCGGGGCGCCGGTGTGACTGAAAGTGCAGTGCAACGCTTTCGACGATCCGAAGACAAAGCCCCAACCGGCGGCCACGTTACAGCTGAGGGTACCGACCCGCACGCCGCCCTGGGCAAGCGCGGGCGCGCCCGGCACGGAAACGCCCGCCAAAAGGCCCAATGCGCCGATCGTCAAACAAACTTTTTTGTGCATTTCTCTCACCCCCAATTCGCGGGATAGTTCCCGCGGCCCGCATCTTGCCCGCTTCGCTCTCGATTGGCTACGGTCCGAACGCGTCTGAGATCGCTTTCGAAGCCGAATTTTCAGGACAGCGCTATCTCTTTGCGACCGCCGGTGTCCGGAGCGCTGCCGCCGAACTGAACAAGTGCTTTTTGGGCCAATCTTCTGCAGCGAATCCCGATCGAGCAGAGAGGGTCTTGGCGGCGTGCCCGGAGACTGCTAGGGATATGTTATACCGTCGCTTAACTATCGCCGAGAGATGATCGAGCGGCCTGCACCGATTGCCCACGGCCGAAAGAAATGGCCGGTCGATTTGGGCCGTGCGAAAGGGCGCGCCACATTGCTTGCGTCATTTGTTTTGCTGGCTCTCGCGATCTCTGCCGCCGATGCCGGGCCGTTGAGCATCGTCGCCGCCGAGAATTTCTACGGCGACATCGCGCGCCAGATCGGCGGGGCTGACGTCGCCGTTACCAGCATCTTAAACAGCCCCGACCGGGACCCGCACGAGTTCGAGACCAATCCCTCGACGGCGCGGGCATTCGCGAGGGCAGCTGTGGTCATTTACAACGGCGCCGATTACGACCTATGGGCGACAAAGCTCCTATCCGCTTTGTCGTCGCCCCCGCGCCAGACCATCGAGGTCGCTGATCTGACGGGCGCCAAGCCGGGGGACAACCCGCATGTTTGGTATGATCCCGACACCGCAGCAAAGCTGGCAGAAACCCTGGCTGACAAGCTTGCCCTGCTGGATCCCTCCCACCGGGCGGGCTATCAGCACCGCCTTGCCGCTTTCGAACGATCGCTCAAGCCTCTTGCCGAGCAGATCGAGGCGCTTCGCCGCAAAAACCGGGGCATGCCGGTTACCGCCACCGAGCCGGTGTTCGGTTACATGGCCGCCGCACTCGGTTTTGAGATGCGCAATGCCGGCTTTCAGCGGGCGGTCATGAACGATACCGAGCCGAGTGCAGCAAACATTGCCGCCTTCGAAAACGACCTGCGTTCGCGCGCCGTCAAGGTGCTGATCTACAACCGCCAGACCACTGATGCCTTGACCCTGCGAATGCGGGCAATCGCACAGCAATCCGGCATTCCGGTCGTTGGCGTCACCGAGACCGAGCCGGCAGGAGAGGATTATCAACAGTGGATGCGCTCGCAGCTCGAGGCAATCGATCGCGCGCTTACCCACTAGCCGGCAACGCTATCGAGTTCGACCGCGTGACCTTGGCACGCGGCGGCCGCGTGGTCCTGGACGGGGTCAGTGCTGCCATCCGTGCAGGCGAGTTCATCGGCGTCTTCGGTCCCAACGGCTCCGGCAAAAGCACCTTGCTGCGCGCGATCCTCGGCCTATTGCCGCCGCTCTCCGGTGCAATTCGGGTGTTTGGCGACCCCCCCGCCCGCGGCAGCCGCAGCGCCGGCTATTTGCCGCAGCAGCGCGCCGCACTTGTCGATCTGCCGATCTGCGGCTGGGATTTTGTCGCCAGCGCCTGGCGGGGCGACCGCTGGGGGCTGCCGCTCGTCAGCCGCCGAGGTCGCGAGGAGGTAGCGCGGGCGATCGCGCGCGTCGAGGCGCAGACACTTGTTCAACGACCGCTCTCGCAGCTTTCGGGCGGCGAATTGCAGCGGTTGCTGTTGGCGCAAGCGCTGCTCGGCGAGCCGCGCCTGTTGCTGCTCGACGAGCCGCTCATCAGCCTCGACCCGCATTTCCAGCAGGCCGTCATTTCACTCGTCCGAGATATCCAGCTGGCCGGGGAGATCACGGTGCTGTTCACCGCGCATGATCCAAACCCGCTGCTCGGCGTCATGGATCGCGTGCTCTATCTGGGAAATCGGCGCGCTGCGATCGGAATGGTCGACGATGTGATTACCGATCAGGTGCTCTCGCGGCTCTATGCTATGCCGATCGAGGTGCTGCGCATAAACGACCGCATCGTTGTCGTCGCCGGACACGGCCCGGTCGAAGCCGAAGCCCATCGCCACGATGTTTGAATATGATTTTATGCGGACCGCCTTTCTCGCCGGCGGGGTTGTCGCGGTCGCCGCCGGTGCCGTCGGGTTTTTCCTGGTGTTGCGCAATCTGACTTTCGCCGGTCACGCGCTGTCGCATGTCGGCTTTGCCGGCGCCACCGGTTCGGTTTTGATCGGCGTCGGCGCGCTGTGGGGGTTGCTCGCGTTTACCGTGGCGGCGGCGGTGGCGATGGGGCTGATTGGGGACCGGCTGCGCCAGCGCGATATCGCGGTCGGCATCGTGCTGTCGTTGGCGCTGGGGCTCGGCGTCTTGTTTCTGGCGCTCTATACGGCGGGGGCGGGCGAGGCGACCGCGATCCTGTTCGGCAATCTCCTCGCGATCGCCCCCGGCACATTCTGGAGCCTCGTGGCATTGAGCGCCGCGACCCTTTTGGCCCTGGGCGTGATTTCGCGGCCGTTGCTGTTCGCAACCCTGGAGCCCGAACTCGCCGAAGCCAAGGGCGTCTCGTTGCGGCTTGTCTCGGTACTGTTTTTGGCGATCGTCGCCGTCGCTGTCGCCGAGGCGGCGCAGGTCGTCGGGGTGTTATTGGTATTCGCGTTGATGGTTGGGCCGCCGGCGGCTGCGCAACGCCTGGTCTCACGCCTCGGCGCCGGCTTGGCGCTGGCGGTCGGGTTGGCGATCATCGAGACCTGGGGCGGTATCGCGCTCGCTTATGCGACCGACTGGCCGACGACCTTCTGGATCGTGCTGTTGAGCTGCCTTGTCTATTTCGCAAGCATTTTCAAGCCCGCCATCGCCCGCAGCACGACCTCGCACGGCTGAGTGGCACCGCCTCAGTCGGCGTTAAAAAAGTCCCTACCGCGCGTCGCAGCCGAGATCGGGCATTGGCAGTCGGCTGCGATCGAGTGATGGGGGTCAGGCAGGCGTCGTGCGCGCCCGGATCAGCGCGGCTAGCCAGGCCCAAAACCGCCTATCGGTCTCGGGTCCTTTAGAGAGTCCGGCGCTGCGGCGAAACTGGGTGCCGTAGATCGCTTCGCCAAGGGCGGCAATCGCAATCAAGTGAACCAGAAATTGGCTCTCCTCTTGTGTAATAGTGGTGCCCGCCGGCGCCGCCGCAACGCGGCGCGCATGCAGATGCTCGGCGAATTCGCGCTGGATCATCGTCGAGCCGCCCTGGTCGCCGTCCGGGTCGATGGTCGCGAGCCACGCCAAACGTTGCCCGAGCCCATCGCGGAACGCCTCGAACACGCGGCCGAGCAGTTCCTCGGTCGAGTGGTGCGGCTCCGCCATCGCCGTGATCAGCTTGTCTCTCAGTTCGGCGATCGCTTCGCGCGTCAGGGCCCGCACCAGGCCCGCCCGGCTGCCAAAATGGTGCAGAATTAGTGGATGAGAGACGCCGGCGGCGGCGGCGATGTCGTGCAGCCGCAGTCCATCGGGCCCGGTACGCGCGATCGCTTCCCGCGCCGCGTCGAGGATTAACCGGCGGGCCTCGTCGGGCGTGCGCCGGACGCGTTTTACACCGTTGGCCATGTGCGGCGGGTATCTCTTGACATTGAAGTATGTTTACAATATTGTCAATAAGCCTCACGAGGAGCGAACCATGGCACAGCCCACCAGCACTCGGCTGCACCCTATTGTGGCACTTCGCGCGCTTCGCGCCCTCAAGCGCAATGGCGAAGACACGCGACAGGCGGTTTTGCTGATCGACGCACTGCGCGGCAAGAGCTCGCTGCGCCAGTTCGCGCGGTTTCGCCGGACGGAAACCGGCCGCGCGGTGCTTGCCGAGCGGCGCCAGCTACTCAATCGACTGTGCGACCACGAGCGCCTCGCCGAACTCCCGCTCGGGACACTCGGGCGTACGTATCATGAATTTATGAGATCGGAGAATTTGACCGCCGAGGGGCTGGTGGAAGCCTCGCGAATTCGCCAGACCCTGCCGGCAGATGACGGTTACACTCTGTTCCGCGAACGCAGTCGCGAAACCCATGATTTGCTGCACGTCGTCACCGGCTACGGCCGCGATCCGCTCGGTGAGGGCTGTGTCACCGCGTTCTCGTTTGCGCAAAGCGGACTGAAAGGGTTTGCAGTAATTGCGATTTGGGTGGCACGGCGGCTTTCGCGGCGACTGCGCGGCGAGCCGGTGCGGCGGGCGGTGCTCGAAGCCTATCTCCATGGGAGGCGGGCTGAATGGCTCTATGGCGCCGATTGGGAGAACCTGTTGGCCGAACCGGTCGAATCGATCCGGGTGCGCTATCGCATTGCCCCGGCGACCCATTACCCCAAGGTGCTGTCGGCGGTGCGCAGCCGCCAGGCGGCGAAGCACCCGGCCGCCCCCGTCGCCGTTTGAGGCGGGATTTCTCGCCTTTCTTCCGCGCCGGTCAGCGCTCGCCGACGGGGCCGTGAGAATACTCGACTTGCTTTTACGTCCCGACGCCTTTGTCGAGGTCGGCTCTTCGAGAAGGAACCCGGTCCTTTCGGGGATGCGATCGCGCGCTTTACCGGCGCGGCCTGATCTGACACGATCGGCCGTCCGTGAGGGGAGAGAGCGATGAAGAAATACATCATCGAGCGCGACTTGCCGGCGATCGGCAGCGCCGAACGGCAGGCGTTAAGAGAAGCGGCGCAAAAATCGAATGCCGTGCTGAAACAACTCGGTCCCGATATCCAATGGGTCGAAAGCTACGTCGCCGGTGACAAGACGTTTTGCGTCTATCTTGCCCAGAACGAGGAAATCATCCGCGAACATTCACGGATCAGCGGCTTTCCGGCCACCAAGATCACCGAAGTGCGCCGCATGATCGACCCGACGACTGCGACCGAAGCGTAAGCGCCTGACCCGAAAAGATCCAACGATCATAATGTTTCCCGTTGCCCCCGCCTTCGAAAGCGGGGGTCCCGGGTGACTGCAGGGGCGCCGGCTCTGGGTCCTTGCTCGCGATGCATCTGTGCGGCCTCATCAAGAGCATCAGGATCGGCTGGGGCGTCAACACCGTGCCGATGTGGCCTCGGCTGCGGCTGGCCGAAGATTACGCGATGGCCGGCATTCTGACCGGCGGACGGGTCATCTTCAGCGTCGGGCGCGACGACCCCGCGAGGTCGAAACCTTCGGCTCCCACTGCTCGACCAGAACGCCAACCGCGAGATGTTCGAGGAGGGCTTCGACAGCACCTGCACCTTGATACCGCGCGGCGCACCGCAAGCGTGGAAAAACAGGGAGCGGTCTAAGCTAGTGGTTCTTGACGTTGCCATGTAAGGCGCTATCTTACATCCTATGAAAACGACGATGTCATCGAAAGGCCAAATCGTCCTGCCCGCTGAGCTCCGGCAACAAGACCGGATCGAACCCGGCCAAGAGTTCGACATCGAACGTCTCGATCGTGGCGAATACCGGCTCAAACGTCGTTCGCTCGCGCCGAATGATGGCGTGGTCGATTGGCTGCTCGCCTGTCCCGGGAAGGGCTTTTTCGTTCCCGTCGTATCGGAATCGACCGACGCATTGTGAGATATCTGGGTGAGATATCTGGGTGAGATATCTGGGTGAGATATCTGGGTGAGATATCTGGTCGACGCCAA
>JAFAHP010000179.1 GCA_019237175.1 Alphaproteobacteria bacterium | reverse complement strand
CGACCCGCGGGTCGAGCCCGCGGGCTAAAGGCCCACCGGCCAAGGGGTCATAGTTGGAGATTGCCGGTATAACTTCCGCGAAGCTCCGGCTGCAAAGCTCGTCTTGCCCGGACTTGGTCCGGGTATCCACGAGAGGGTGGCACGCGTCGTAGGGTTTCTCGTGGGTGGCCGGGCCCGACCCGCGGGTCGAGCCCGCGGGCTAAAGGCCCACCGGCCAAGACGAAGGGTTTTGGGCTCGCAGCTACCTCGAGGCTCTGGAGACGGGTGGCACCACGTCTCGACTGACTCGGCAAGATCGCCTTTGAAGGCTCCGCGGCCGACAAATTTAACTTACGGACAGGTCAGCCAGCTCGATCTCGGCCCTAAGCCGGTAGGAGCTGCGATTGCTCCGCAATTCGCCTTGGGCCCAACCCCCAAAATTATGGCAAATAACCCACTAAGAAAATGCCTGAGACAAGACGGGGGAGGCGATGAACCTTATTTCCAATCCGAAGCGGCGGGTCCGCGCCCTACGGGGCAAGGGATTTCACGATCACACCTGTGTTATTGGCGCTGTTGGGCTGGGCATCGGCTTCGCTCGCGAACCCGGTGGGCTTCACTCCCATTCCCGACGATCCAATCGGGCAAACCGCTGCATTTGGCATTAACGACGCCGGAGAAATTGTCGGGACAGCTTCTGGAGAAGCCTTCTTTTATTCGGGCGGCAGCTATCTGAATTTTGGACTGTCTGGCGGTCAATCCGTCCAGGCAAACGGTATCAACGATAGCGATCAAATAGTCGGCAGCTACGAGTTAGCGGGAACTATTACCGGGCAGGCCTTCTCGGGAGTCCCCGGCGCGATCAGCCCGCTCATTCCGCCGGGGAGCGCTGAGCTGACGGCAGGACGAGCTGTTACAACAGCCCGACGACGGCGCCGCTCATGCAGGTGGCGAGTGTTCCGGAGAGGATCGAGCGCAGGCCCAAACCGACGATCTCGGCGCGCCGCTCGGGAACCATCGCCCCCATACCGCCGATCAGGATGCCGAGACTGCCGAAATTGGCAAAACCGCAGAGCGCGTAGGTCATGATCAGCCGCGAGCGCGGGGAGAGCGCATCGGGCGGCAGATGCGCCAGATCGACATAGGCGATAAATTCGTTGAGCACGGTCTTGGTGCCCATCAGGGCTGCTGCGGTGCCGGTCTCCGGCCCGGGGATGCCTATCAGCCACATGATCGGGCGGAAGGCATAGGCAAACAGCCGCTCCAAAGTCACCGGCGCGCCGGCAATCCCTGGCAAAAGCCCCAGTGCCGCATTGACCAGGCTGACAAGGGCGATCGCCACGATCAGCATCGCGGTGATGTTGAGCAGGAAAACGATGCCGTCGCGGGTACCCTTGGCGATGGCGTCCATCGTGCTGACCGGCGGGTCGTCGATCTGAAGCTGTGCCGAGGCTGACGGGTCGGGTTGAAACGGCACCATCAGCGCGGCGATTGCGAGTGCCGCTGGCGTGCTGATAACGGCCGCGATCAGAATGTTGCCGAGCGCGTTGGGGATAACCGCACCGACCAGCGAGGCGTAGAGCACCATGACCGTCCCCGCGATCCCGGCCATGCCGCAGCTCATCAAGGCAAACAACTCGCCGCGTTCGAGACGCATCAGGTACGGGCGAATCAGCAGCGGCGCTTCGATATGCCCGACAAAGATGTGGACCGCGGCGCCGAGACCGAGCGGGCCGCCGATCCCGACCGTATGACGCAATACCCAGGCAAACGCCTCTACGATCCGCTGCAGGATCCCCCAGTAGAACAACAGGGTGGCGAGCGCGCTGATCACCAGCACCAATGGTAATGCGCGAAACGCGAAAATAAAACTGGCGTCGGGCCGGGTCTCGGCAAACGGCAATTGACCGCCGCCAAGATAGCCAAAGACAAAACCGGTGCCGGCTTCGGTGGCTTTTTGCAACCCCTCGACCGCCCGGTTGAGCATCAGGAAAGCCGTACGGGCCGGCGGAAATTCGAGAAACAGCAAGGCGAGGGCGAATTGCAGCAGCACGCCCGCCACAACGACCCGCCACGAAACGCGGCCGCGCGCCTCGCTCAATCCCCAGGCAAGGAATAGGATTACGGCGATCCCCAGAATTCCACGCATGATGAACTTGCATTCCGGTGTGAAGTCCGAGGATCAATATAGACCTTGGGCCACGGCGTAGACGAACGTGCCGGGTTGCCAAAGAGAGACGGCGGGCGAATTCACTTCAGCGAGCGGATGTGCTGAAAATCAAGAGGCCAACGAAAGGGGTGAATTCACCCCACCTGGTGCAAAAAATCCCTATAATTCCGAGCGCCGAGAAGGCGAGGCGACGCCAGTGCCTAAGGAACATCGGCGGCGCTTCTAACCACTATTCGCGGCCGGAGAGCGAACGACGGCTCAGACAACTATACCCCCCGAACCCGAGACCCCGCTGCTGTATCTGCGTGCAATCCGCGGGATCCTCGAGGAACACACGCGGAAATTTGATGAAGTCATCACCCGGCTGGCACGACTTGAGGGCGAAATGGCCGGGACCCGGCGCGACATTGCCAATCTGCACGAGGATTGGGTCGGCATGTCGAGCCGGCTCGATAATTTCGATGGTCGTCTGCAACGCATCGAACGTCGCCTCGATCTAATCGACGATCCGACTTCGGCCGCCGGGGCCTGACGATGGCCCGCCAATTACGGCCGCAACCTCGTTCGGGACGCGCCCCGGGATGACGGCAGCAGGGTCCGCAAACTCGTTTGGAAAATGGTTCTGACGTTGGGGTGTGAAGTCGGGGTCGGGGTGTCTGATGCGTCAGATACTGTTCATGGTGCTTTTTGCGGCATCGCTGATTACTGCTGGCTCGGCGACGGCGGGTTCCGTTGTCGTTGTCGCCTCGAAAATCGACACCGAAGGCGCGCTCCTCGGCAACATGATCCTGGCAATTCTCGGCGGGCACAACATCCCGGTGCAAAACCGCCTTCAGCTCGGCCCGACCAATATCGTGCGCGCAGCTCTTCTCGCGGGCCAGATCGACATCTACCCCGAATATACCGGCAATGGCGCGTTGTTCTTTCACTTGGAAGCGGATCCCGTGTGGCGCAGCGGGACGCGCGGCTATGCCCAGGCGGCCGCTCTTGATCGCGCCCAGAACCATCTGATCTGGCTCACCCCCGCGCCGGCGAACAACACCTGGGTAATCGCAACCCGCAAAGACCTGGCAACGCGCGCCCATCTCAAAACCATGAGCGATTTTGCCCGCTATGTGAGAGGCGAGGGATACGTATACCTCGCGGCGTCGGCAGAGTTCGTCGAAAGTCCGTCGGCGTTGCCCGCCTTTGAAGCGGTTTACGGGTTTCGCCTCGGCGACCGCCAATTGCTGACCTTGTCGGGGGGCAACACCTCGGCCACGTTGCGCGCCGCAGCCGAAGACATGTCCGGGGTCAACGCGGCAATGGCGTACGGCACCGACGGCGCTATTGCCGCTCTCGGCCTCGTTGCTCTCGAAGACGACAAAGCTGCTGAAATCGTCTACGCTCCCGCCCCGGTCGTCCGCGAGGCGGCGCTGGCGCAGCACCCCGAGATCGGCGAACTGCTCAATCCGGTGTTCAAAACCCTGACATTGACAACATTGCAGCAGCTCAACGCAAAGATCGCGGTCGCTGGCGAGGACGCCGGTGCCGTCGCCGTCGCCTATCTGAAAGCGCGGCATTTTCTGCCGTGAGTCGGCAGGCTCGGGTACCGGCACCCCCGCTCGCTACCCCTCGGGGCATCGGCATCCACGATCAGGTGCTGTTCGCGCTGGTGCTGGCGGCCGCGGTGGCGACGCTGATCTCGGGCTTTGTCGCTCTTGCGCCGAACCGGCTTGTTTCAGGCGTGCCGGCCTCACTGTGGATTTCAGCCGGCGCTGCCTTCACCGCCGCGATCATCGTGACAGCGCTGCTGCTGCTCGCGGTCTCGATGTCGCCGCAGCACCCCGCAGCCCTGGCGGCTGCAGCGCTTCTCGCCGGAGCCTGGCTGCTGCTGACCGTCGCGGCACTGGGCTATGCCGCCCGCACGCTCATCGTCGACGCGCCCCCGGCGGCACGCGTGTCGGCGGGGCCGGCGTTCTGGGTGGTCGCGGTCTGCGCCGCACTCGCATTTGTCAACGCGCTGCAGCGTCTGCGCGCTGGTCTTGTGCTGATGACAGCGGCGGTTGCCGCCCTCTGCGGCGGTATCATCCTCTTCGCCATTACGGGCGCCTTTGACGCGCTGTCGATCGTCCGCGAATATGCCGCCCGCCGCATGCTCTTTGGAGCCGCACTCGTCCGTCACGTGGCGCTGGTGGCGGGGTCGGTCGGGCCGGCTTTGCTGGTCGGCTTCCCCCTCGGGATCGCCGCTGCAAGAAAACCGCGGTTGCAAGGGCCGCTCTTTGCCGTGCTCAACCTGTTGCAGACAGTGCCGTCGATCGCGCTGTTCGGGCTGTTGATCGTGCCGCTGTCGGCACTGGCGGCAGCGCTGCCGCGGCTTGCCGCCATCGGGGTTGGGGGGATCGGCCCGGCGCCGGCGATCATCGCACTGGTCCTTTATGCGCTGCTGCCGATTGTGCGGAATACGGTGACCGGACTTGCGGGTGTCGCACCGGCAGTGATCGACGCCGCTCGTGGCATGGGATTGACCCGAGCGCAGATCTTCCGGCGGGTGGAGTTGCCGTTGTCATTGCCGATATTGGTCGCCGGGCTGCGCATCGTGACCGTGCAGACGATCGGGCTCGCGGTCGTTGCGGCACTGATCGGCGCCGGCGGTCTTGGCACCTTTGTCTTCGAAGGGCTCGGGCAATACGCGCTCGATCTCGTCCTGCTTGGCGCATTGCCGGCAATCGGCTTGGCACTCGCCGCCGATTTCGTGCTGCATATGCTTTCGGCGCTGCTACCCGGCGCCCGGCGCGGATGATAGAACTGGACCGCGTCACCAAGCGTTATGATGGCCGTTCCGTCGTCGACGATCTGTCGCTGACGATCCGCAGTGGCGAGCTTTGTGTGCTGCTCGGCTCCTCGGGCTGCGGTAAATCGACGACATTGCGCATGATCAACCGTCTGGTCACGGCGGATGCAGGGACGATCCGGGTCGATGGAAAAGATATTATCGCCTTTGCGCCCGAAGTATTGCGCCGGCGCATCGGCTACGCGATCCAGTCAACCGGATTGTTCCCGCACTGGACGGTCGCGGATAACATTGCCACCGTTCCCCGCCTCCTGGACTGGCCGGGACCGCGCATCGCGGCACGGGTAAAGGAACTTCTCGAGCTGTTCCGCCTCGACCCGGCGGCCTACCGCGGGAAATACCCGCACCAGCTGTCCGGCGGCGAGCAGCAACGCGTCGGCGTGGCCCGAGCGCTTGCCGCGGACCCCGAGCTTTTGCTGATGGACGAGCCGTTTGCCGCGGTCGATCCGATCACCCGCGATGCGCTGCAGAGCGAACTGCTGCGCATTCACCGCGCGACCGGGAAGACAATCGTTTTCGTTACCCACGACATCGAGGAGGCGTTGCGGTTGGCAACTTTGATCGCGGTCATGGATCAAGGGCATATCGTGCAAAGCGCCACGCCGCTCGACTTGCTCGAACATCCGGCCAGCGATTTCGTGCGCGATTTCGTCGGGCGGCAAGGGCTCGGCCTTAAGCTGCTTTCGGTCCGGCGGGTCGCCGAGCGCGTACGCCGGGGTGAGAGCGCTCCCGGCGAATCCTTGCCGCAGGAGGCGAGCCTGCGTGACGCACTCTCGGCGATGACCGCGCAGCGCACCGACCGGCTGCCGGTTGCCGATCCGGCCGGCCGGCCGATCGGCATCATCACGCTTGCAGATCTTGTGCGTTGAGGTCGGATGTCGGGCCGGGCGTGGTTTGCGACTCCGCTCTTGTGGGTCGGGCTGCTGTTTGCGGCGCTGTTGCTGCGAATGGACCTATTGCGGCCAGTGTTCCGCTGGGCGTTTCCGGAAACGACCCCGCTGATCTATGACCGCGCCAGTTTCCTCGAGTTGTTTGTGGCGCATCTGACGCTGGTCGCGGTTGCCGGATTTGGCGCCGCGGCCGTCGGCGTCGCGCTGGCAATTTTTGTCACTCGTCCCGCGGGTGGCCAGTTCCGCACGATGGTCGGCACGCTCGCCGCTGTCGGTCAGACCTTTCCGCCGGTCGCGGTGTTGGCGGTCGCGGTTCCGGCGATCGGCTTTGGTGCGCGCCCCACGGTCATCGCGCTTTTTGTCTACGGATTGCTGCCGATCATCGAAAACGCGGTCGCAGGTCTCGAAGGCGTTCCGCACGATGTGCGCGAAGCGGCCGACGGCGTGGGCTTATCTTCGCGGCAACGCCTCTTCGCCGTCGAATTGCCGCTGGCTGCACCGGTGATCCTCGCCGGCATCCGCGTATCGGTCACCATCGCGATCGGCACCGCGACGATCGGCTCGACCGTCGGCGCCTTGACCCTGGGCACGCCAATCTTTGACGGGCTCGTCGCCAACAAATTGCCGTTTGTGATCGAGGGTGCGGTTCTCGTCGCCCTGTTCGCGATCCTGACCGACATGCTGTTTGCCCGTCTTGATCACTGGCTGCGCCGACGCCGCGGGCTGTGAGTCTGTGCCACTCCGAGCAGCCGTTCTGACCTGCCGTCGAAAGGAGGACGGTGAGCGACCATAGGTGAGCCGGAAAGCGTCGTTGAACCGGCGAACGCTGCTGAAACCGGCGGAAAACGCGATTTCGGCGAGCGTCGCCCCGGTCTCGTCGAGCAGGCGCTTTGCCGTTTGCACACGTTTCGTAGCGGAAATTTGGCTCGGCGAGGCACCGAGGTGACGTAGAAACAGCCGCCGCAAATGTCGGGGACCGACGCCCAAATTTTCGGCAAGCTCGATCACAGATGCCCGATCGAGAAATCCGTTTTCGATCAGACGCATCCCGCGCCCCACTGTCGTCGCGGTCCCGCGCCATGCCGGGCTGCCGGGCGCCGCCTCGGGCCGACATCTGAGGCAGGGGCGAAAGCCGGCCCGCTCCGCGGCGGCTGCGGTTGCAAAGAAAACGACATTCGCCGATTTCGCCGGATGCACCGGGCACACGGGACGGCAATAGATCCGCGTCGTGCGCACGCCCGTAAAGAATAGCCCGTCATAGGCAGGATCGCGCCCCAGCCGCGCGCGATCGCAGGTTTCCCAATCGAGAGCGAGCAGACTGTCCTTCGTCGCCATTGGACGATGATAGCCCGGCTGCCTTCCGCCGCCAGCCGAAACCGGACTCGATCGGGTGATCACGTCCGAAAATGGCCAGCATCTGTCCAGCCGGGCGGGCACGCTGCGGCCATGACCGATCGGCTTGCGATTTGTCCTTTACGCCCGCCGCCACTGTACCACGGCTGGCTCGTCGTGGTCGCGGCGTTCCTGGTTGCTTTTTTCGGCTTCGGATTCGGCTTCTACGGTCCCGGACTCTATCTTTTGGAGCTGGAAACGCGGCACGGCTGGTCCGTCGCCGGACTCGCGCCGGCGATCACCGGCTATTACGCGCTCGGTGCGATTTTACTGTTCTTCGCGGTCGGTCCGTTGTTCGACCGATATTACACAGGCAAGGTCTTGACGATCGGTGTCACGGCGATGGCCAGCGGCCTGCTGTTGCTGACCGTGATTTCCCGGCGCTGGGAGGTCTATGCGGCGTTTGCGGTGATGGCGGTCGGGTGGGCGACGATGAGCGGTGCTGCGATCAACATTATTGTCGCGCCCTGGTTCGAAAAACGCCGCGGTATGGCCGTCAGCTGGTCGCTGAGCGGTGCCAATGTCGGCGGCATCGTCGTCGTCCCGCTTTTGACATCGATGACGGCCCGCCTGGGGTTCCAGATCGCGCTGCAGGCGTCGGTCGCGGCTATGGTCGTGCTTTTGCTGCCGATCGCAATGCTGATCCTGAGACCGAAGCGCGCCGACGAATGCGACCGCGCCGACCGCCATGAGGACGCGACCCATTCTTCCGGTTCCGCCGAATTGCCCGAGGCGGTGTCCTGGGCGTTCTGGTCGGTCTTGAGAAGCGCGCGCTTTTCGACGATTTCGCTGCCGTTTGCACTCGCGCTGATAGTGCAGGTCGGGCTGTTGACGCATCAGCTCGCCTACCTGTCGCCGCTGATCGGGGCCGCGGCCAGCGGATGGGCGGTCAGCTTGACCGCATCGGCCGCTCTCTTCGGGCGGACGGTCATGGGTCTGTTCGTCGACCGGATTAACCGGAGGACCGCGGCATGCGGCAATTTCTTGGTGCAAGCCGTCGGCGTAGCGATCCTCGCCGTGAGCCGTACGGCCCCGATGTTGTATCTCGGCTGTGTCCTTCTCGGGCTCGGCATCGGCAATACCACCTCACTGCCGAGCCTGATTGTCCATCAGGAATTTCCCAGCCGATTGTTCGCGCGGCTCGTCAGCCTCGTGGTCGCCATCAATCAATTCACTTTCGCCTTCGGTCCGATCCTCATCGGATATTTGCGACAGTTAACGGGTGGCTACATGGTGTCGCTGATCTTTTGTGTTGTGATCGAAGTGTCCGCGGCCACTATCGTGATTTTACCGGTTCTCGCTCGGTCCTTGCGCAACCGCGGATCTTCCTTCGGCACGGCTTCGTCTGCCCGAGCCGGGGGCGGCCCTTGGCGGGACAGAGCATCACGATAGGGCCTGGTTTCAGGGTTTCAGGTCTTGGGCGCCATGGTGCGCGCGGCGAGCGCGGTCATAATCAGCGACAGACCAAGAAACACCATGTTGATGCCGACGAGCAGGCCAATCGCCCAGCCGGCCGAACTCGGCCAGCCATCCCAGATCAGAAAGGCGAGCAGCAAGTCGACAAGGCCGCTGAACAGCACCCAGCCCCAGCTTGGCAAATGCCGGCGATGTTCGATCGCCAGCAGGATCGCGGAAACCCCTTCGAGGATAAAAAAAATGACGAGCGCTATCGTCAGCGTCAACACACCGGCAATCGGCCGGAGCAAGAGGATGAGGCCGAGAGCGATCGCGAGGAGCGCCGTCGCCAGCGACCAGCCGAACCCCGGCATGTTGCGATGCTGCAACAATGAAATGGTGCGAAAAATACCGCCGACAAAAAACAGCCAGCCGATCAATATCGTGATCGCCAGGCTCGCGACCTCGGGGACAGCGATCGCCAGCAGGCCCAGCACCATCATGACGGCGCCTTCGGCGAGAAACAGCTTCCAATGGGCGTGGAACGCCGACGCAAAGCGGCGGCGGACTTCGTCGATATTGGGAAGATTGAGGTCGGTCATTGCTTCCCAGCGCATGGTGAATGGGGACGGCGGTGCCTCAGGAAAGGCAGTTTAGCGGATTACGTGAACGGAGTCGCCCCGACGTGATGTTGGTCATGGCACTTTCGGGAGCGCCTTCTGACCGGCTCAGCCTTCGCCGCCGGCCGCCTGGATCGCCGCCCGGGCCAGCTCGTCGAGCGTGTGCCGATCAAAATCGGGCACCTCCCCTACACCCACTCTGCGAATGACGGCGAACACGACAAACCCCCCTTGATGGCGGGGAGCGATAAAGTATTCGGTAACCCGCCGCTCGTTGGCTTCGCTGCACGACAAGACGGCGCTGAAGACCGCGCTGTTGCCAACTGGGGTGCGATAGCGCGCCGCCGCAAAGTCCCCCTTGCACACTTGCGGATCGACTGTGATCAGGTTGGAGGCAATGTCGACCGCGCTGGTATCGGCTGCGGGCGGGATGATTTTAACGGCACCCGCAGCATCGTCGGCGCGCCACACGGCGGCGAAATCAGCAAGCGCCGCGGGCTTGTCGGCGCCGACCAGATGCGCTTCCGGTAGCCGGGCTTTCGCCAGGAAGTCGGTTGCCAGCCGGAGTTCCTCAAGCGCCGTGGCGGATGCGGGCTCGAGCGGGAATGCCAATCCCGGCGGCACCGGGCTGACGGCGGTGAACGCCAGGTGCGGCACGCCAGAGACCGGCGGTGTTTGACCCGTTGCGTCGGGCGCTCTGGGTGGCGGGCTGCTCGGTTGCAGAGCTGCGCCCGAAGTGTCGGGGGACCGCTGCTTGCTCTCCGGCGAGCCATCCGCCTCGCGACGAGCCGTCGTCACCGGACGAGCCGTCGACGTCGTCTGCACCGACTGTGGTGTTGCCGCCGATGATGGCGCCGGCGATGAGAGGGGTTGATGCGCAGGGTTCGACGCGTCGCCGAGTTTTGCGGCGTCCGGGCCCACATTGCCCGACCGAGCGTGAGGCGAGAGCGATCCGGTGGTCGGAATGGGTGTTGATTTCTGCCTCGCATCGGATGCCGCAGCGGTCGTGTCGCTCGCCGCCGCCGAACGCGCGGGGTTTGCTGGGGACGCGCTGGGCGTTCCAAAGGGTGCCGCCAGCGCCGAGGGCGAGCTATCGGCGGCCGATGGCGACGCCGCTGCCTTGGTGGATGGCGACGATGGTCCGGATGCGGCCGCAGTGGCATCGGGCGTGCCTCCCGCTGCCGGTTGCGCTGATGAAGCGGTATCCGCAGCGGAAGCCGACGCGGTCGTCTTGGGCGGCGCCGCCGGCGGCGGAGAAGAAGCGGTCGCAGCCGAAGCGGCTGCAGGCGGAAGCGCCGATGATTTGGCTGGCTGATCCGCGGGGCCGGCCTTTGCCTCCGAGGGCGGCGCGGTTACCGTCTCTGACGATGGCATCTTGTCCTGCACAGCCGCCGCGGTCCGCACGCAGTTGCCGAGCCGGTCCATGATCGCCGGGGTCTCGTTGAGCCGGAAATAGAATGACTGCCCCTCAACGTTGACCGCGAGCTCCGAGCTGTGCCGAAACGCGTCGATCAGGCGAGAGCTGTCGGGCAACGGGACCAGCAGCAGCTGCCCATTCGGTATGGTCGCCATCCGGTCAAATGGAGCCGCCCCGTCGAGCCGCAGCCGGATCGGCGCCTTCACATTCGGCGTGAGGGACCATTTCGGATCGATAAAGCCAAGCCACCAATGATACTTCTGGGTAACCAAAACAAACAAATTTATCCCGCTGTCATAAGCAACGCCGGCCGAGCAATGGGTAAAGGCACCGGTGTGGTCGTCCGTATAAGCGCCTCCCGACCAGTAACCATACTTAAAGGGGTGTTGTGGCCCACCTGCAGCAGCCGGCGCAATCCATAACACTGAGGCCGCGATTACTGCCGCGGCGAAACGGACCAAAGACATCCAACCGCCTCCGTGATTCATTAAAGTATCATACTTTTGGAGAGGGTGGGACTCTCTGCGTCAACGTGCCCATGGCGGGAGCGGTCGGTGGAATGTTCCCGCTCTCAGCATGTTTATGGCCTCGAAGGGTGCCGTTGGGCGCCCGCTAGCCATGGAGGCATGGTTTTGAAACACACACTCCTCGTGGCCGGTGTGACTGCGATCGCCTTCAGCGTCCCGGCCTTCTCGTCCGGCTCGGCGGCGGTGCTGAGCGCGGCCGGGTCCGAGTCGACTTCGACCACGATCGTGCTGGCGCAGGCATTGCCCCCGGCGCCGCCGCCTGCCGTCGTCGCGACACCGGCACCCGATGCCTCGGTTGTCATCGCGCCGAGTGCGCCGCCGCCGCCCGAAGTGGAGGCGCCTCCGGCCCCGCCAGCCCCGCGTTATGTTTGGGAACCCGGCCACTGGTTGTGGAACGGCACTCAGTTCCTCTGGGATCAGGGG
>JAFAHP010000025.1 GCA_019237175.1 Alphaproteobacteria bacterium | reverse complement strand
CGGCTATCGGGTAGGCCCGACCGGTGCTGTAATCCCGCGGGACATCATCAACCGCTTTAGCTGCAGCTATAACGGCGGGGAGGTGTTCCGCACCGATCTCTACCCGGCGATCGCCGCCCACCCGTTCATCGCCTTCTTCATGGTCGCGACCGAGAGCGGAGAGCTTGCCTTCAGCTGGACCGACGACCACGGGGAGATGCAGACCGAGGTCCGGCAAATCACTGTTGAATGAGGGCGTTGGCTTTAGCCGCGATGACTGCTGTCGCGGCGGCCAGCGCGACGGGAATCGCGCCCGCGGATCGGCGCTCTGGCTATGATTTCGCAGGTCCGGAAACCCGCGCGATGCAGGACGATGACACCGCCAATCCCGGCATGTTGTGGGTGGCGCAAGGCGAGAGCCTGTGGGGAACAAAGGCCGGGGCCGCAGCGCGTTCGTGCGCCGACTGCCACGGCGATGCGCAAACCAGCATGAAAGGGGTGGCGGCGCGCTATCCGGCTTTCGACCCGGGGCTCGGTCGCCCGATCGATCTCGAGCAGCGCATCAACCACTGCCGCAGTGAGCATCAACAGGCCGAACCTTTCGCCTGGGAAAGCGCCGAGCTGTTGGCTTTGACCGCGTTTGTCGCGCATCAGTCGCGCGGCCTGCCGATCGCCACAGAGACGGGCGGCGCACAGCGGCCCTTTCTCGAACAGGGCAGCGAATTGTTTCACCGCCGCGAGGGTCAGCTGAACCTGTCGTGCAGCCAATGCCACGACGACAATTGGGGCAAGCGTCTCGCCGGCGCGGTCATCCCGCAAGGCCATCCGAGCGGCTACCCGATCTACCGCCTCGAATGGCAGAGCCTCGGCTCGCTGCAACGGCGCCTGCGCAATTGCATGATCGGCACGCGTGCCGAGCCCTATGATTACGGGGTGCCCGAAGCCGTCACCCTCGAGTTGTACCTGATGGCGCGGGCGCACGGCATGCCGCTCGAAACTCCGGCCGTGCGCCCGTGAGTTCAACATCCGAAACAGGAGAGCGGAAATGAAGGTTGCGGGTTTGGAAATTCTGCGCTGTGACGCGGGCTGGCGGAATTATCATTTCCTGAAGCTGACCACTGACGACGGCATCATCGGCTGGAGCGAGTTCGATGAAGGCTTTGGCTCGCCCGGGGTTGGGGCCGTTGTCGAGCGGCTCGCAGCGCGGGTCGTCGGGCAGGAGCCCTTTGACCACGAGCGGATATACGCCGAGCTCTATTGCTTTACCCGGCCGGCCGCCGGCGGCGTTGTGGCAGAAGGGCTGGGGGCGATCGAGAACGCATTGCTCGATGCGAAGGCCAAGGCTCTAGGCGTGCCGTGCTACGCGCTGCTGGGAGGCAAGGTGCGCGATCGCGTGCGGGTCTACTGGTCGCATTGCGCGACCTGGCGGATCAATCATCCGACCCTGTACAAGCCGGCGATCACCAATCTCGACGGTGTGAGGGCGCTAGGCGCCGAGGTGCGCGAGAAGGGCTTTACGGCGCTGAAGACCAACGTCTTCCTATATGAGGGCGGGGCGCCGCGCGGCTGGCGGCCCGGCTTTGGCGTGCCGTTCCTGCCCGAACTCAATGTCGACAAACACGTGTTGCGTAATCTGCGCACCCATCTCGAAGCGATGCGTGAGGGGGCCGGACCCGATGTCGACTTGCTGCTCGATCTCAATTTCAACGCCAAGACTGAGGGCTATCTGAAGATCCTGAAGGCGATAGCCGATTTCGACATGTTCTGGGTTGAGATCGACAGCTACAACCCCGAGGCGCTTGGCTATATCCGGCGGCAGAGCCGGCACCCGATCAGCTCATGCGAAACCCTGTTGGGGTTGCGCGAGTTCCTGCCCTATTTCCGCGCGCAGGCAATGGATGTCGCGATCATCGACGCGGTGTGGAACGGTGTGTGGCAGGCGATGAAGATCGCCAATGCCGCCGAGGCTTTCGAGGTTAATATCGCGCCGCACAATTTCTATGGCCATCTGGCGACGAAGATGAACGCGCATTTCGCCGCCGCCGTCCCGAATCTGCGCATCATGGAGATCGACATCGACCGCCTCCCGTGGGACGAGGAAGTCTTCATCGCCATGCCGCAATTCGACA
>JAFAHP010000526.1 GCA_019237175.1 Alphaproteobacteria bacterium | reverse complement strand
GAATTAGCTGTAAAGGATGGATTTGGCTCTACTTGCGGTTGTCATCACCGCCCCCGGGTTACACTGGCGACGGGCCTTCGCGGTTTAAGCCCGGGGGTGTCCCGGTGATCCACGCCCTTTTCTGTCCGCACCGCTTGGCGTGGATGGCCGGAACAAGTCAGGCCATGACGTGGAAGCGTGCCCCCGAAGGAGTGACAATTACCTCGCTTGGCTGCCCGGTGCGGCTGGCAATTTTGGTTGGGCCCGCGCGGAGGGTGCCGCATCAAACCCCCATGCTGAGGCTGCATTTGACTCGGCGCTCCGGCGGACCGACGCTTGGGGGGTAAAATCGCGACGAGGTTTCCGCGCCACTGGTCCGGGAGAACGCATATGAGCGGTAACGGTCATCTGAGCCCCGCGCAGGTCCATGCCAAATTGAAGCACCCGATCGTCGATGGCGACGGCCATTGGGTCGAGTTTCCGCCGGTCTTCGCCGAAAAGATGCGCAAAGTCGGCGGCGACAAGGCGGCCGATGGCTTTCTCGCCCCGCGCGGCGCTGGCGAAGGGCTGAAGATGACCCCGGCCGAGCGCACGGAGCGGCGCATTGCTCAGCCGAATTTCTGGAACCGCCAGGGCGAAAACACGCTCGACCGGGCAACGGCGATGATGCCGAAGCTGCTCTACGAGCGCCTCGACGAGATCGGCACCGACTTTGCCGTGATCTATCCGACGGCCGGGCTGGGGCTGCCACGCATTAAGGACGACGAGACGCGGCGCACGGTGATCCGCGCCTACAATATCGTCTCCGCCGAATATTTCCGTGATTTCAGCGACCGGATGACGCCTGCGGCGATCATCCCGATGCAAACCCCCGACGAAGCGATCGCCGAGCTCGAATTCGTCACCAAACAGCTCGGCTCCAAGGTTGGGATGTTCGGCAGCAACCTGCCCCGGCCGGTACCCTCCGCCGCGGCCGAGGATCCCGAGTCGCGCCGCTTCACCGTGTGGTACGACGTGCTCGGCATCGACAGCCCTTATGACTACGACCCGGTCTGGCAGAAATGCATCGAGCTCGGTATCCCACCGACCTTCCATAGCGGCAGCAGCAGCCAGGGCCTGCGCCTGTCGCCGACCAACTTTGTCTATAACCACATCGGCCACTTCGCGGCCGCCGGCCATGCGGTCGCCAAGGCGATTTTCCTCGGTGGGGTGACGCGTCGCTTCCCGCAACTCAATTTCGCGTTTCTCGAAGGCGGCGTCGGTTGGGGCTGCCAGCTGTTCGGCGATTTGATCGAGCATTGGGAACGCCGAAATGCCAAGGCGCTCGAACGGATGAACCCGGCGAGGCTCGATCGCCGGCTGCTGATGGACCTGGTCGTCAAATATGGTTACGACGATATGGCGGAGGCGTTGCGGGCGCGCGACGGTTATCCCAATCCCGAGGCGCACTTGACCGGCGGCCGCGACCAGCTCGACGACTTCGCCGCCTGCACGATCACCCGCAAGGAAGATTTTATCGACCTCTACGCCAAGCCCTACTATTTCGGCTGCGAAGCCGACGATCGCATGAACGCGACGGCGTTCGGCGGCGGCAACCCATTCGGCGTCAAGCTCAATGCGATCTACAGTTCGGACATCGGGCATTTCGATGTGATCGACATGCGCGATCCATTGCCGGAGGCTTACGAACTGGTCGAGCACGGCCTCATCAGCGGGGACGACTTCCGCGACTTCACCTTTGCCAATGCGGTACGGTTGTGGGGCACGCAGAACCCAAATTTTTTCGAGGGGACGGTCGTTGCCAAGGAAGCGGCTGAATTGCTTGCTCAACCGACGGTCCGCGCCGCTGCCGAATAGTCCCGGCGCCACATCGCGGTTCTACCGGCTGAGGAAAAGTTGACATCGGGGTTGCCGTAACACGGCGAAGGTGCGCGCGGCGACCCGGTGCCGTTCGCGTCCAAACGGCTCGCACGCAAAGGGCCGATTTTCTCCGCCAGCACCGCCATGACCCGGCCGGGGGTGGGTCATCGGCTCGGGTCGTAATTCCATTGAAAT
>JAFAHP010000240.1 GCA_019237175.1 Alphaproteobacteria bacterium | reverse complement strand
CGACAGCCCGAGCCACCCAGCGTCCCCGGTCGACCCGCTGGCGGGCGGCTCGCCCTCCTCAACCGCCGTCGCCGAAGCGGCACCGGGTCTTCATCCCATCGTCGAATTGAAGGCGCCGCCGTCGAGCAAAAGGTTTTGGCCGACGATGAAGCCGGACGAGGCAGCACACAAAAAGGCGCACGCGTCGCCAAATTCCGCAGGATCGCCGACCCGGCCGGTCGGGTTGGACTGACCGCGCTTGGCGAGCATCTCCTCGAAGGAGACGTTTTGTCGCCGCGCCTCGTATTCGATGCCGGAACGCAGCCTGTCGGTCAGAAACGGGCCGGGCAAGAGGCCGTTGATCGTCACGTTGTATTTGGCGACCTGCCGGGCAATGCCGGCGCAGAACGCAGTGAGGCCGGCGCGCGCGCCGTTGCTCATGCCTAGGTTGGGGATCGGCGACTTCACCGAGCCCGAGGTGATGTTGACGATGCGGCCGAATTTGCGCTCGCACATGCCGTCCACCACCGCCTTGATCAACATGATCGGCGTCAGCATGTTGGCGTTGACCGCCTTTTGCCAGTCCTCGACCGACCATTCGCGGAAGTCGCCATGCGGCGGCCCGCCGCAATTGTTTACGAGGATGTCGGGGTTGGGACAGGCGGCAAGGGCCGCGGCGCGGCCGGCTTCGGTGGAGATATCGCCGGGAACAGCCGTCACCTTGGCGCCAGCTTCCTTGCGGATCTCTTGCGCAGTCTGTTCGAGGGTCTCAACGGTGCGCGCAGTGATCGTCAGCTCGACCCCGGCACGCCCGAGCGACATCGCGCAGGCCCGTCCCAATCCCTTACTCGCCGCGCAAACCAGGGCCTTGCGTCCGCGAATGCGCAAATCCAACATGCTGCCCTCCACTCTCCAGAATGAACCCACAACGACGCTTAGAATTACCCCGTTTGCCGACAGAGCCCTACCTCAAATGAAGCTGACCCTGATCCTCGACCCGGCGCCGATCGGCGTACGCGCCAGCATCATCGAAGAATGGGAAGAGCCCGGCCGAGCGGCGAAGATGGACCCCAGAATCCGCCTCTTCGACTCGGACGAGCAGGCGATCGGCTGGGGGCGTTCGCTGGCGAGCCGACGCGGGTTGAAGCAAATCTACCTGACCGACAACAGAAAGCCGCCCCCGGCATCGCTTCAATAGGTTTCGGCGGACTCGCGTCCGATCAGTAAGGCGGCGGACCATAGGACGACGGGCCCGGCCCGCCAGGGTAAGGCGACGAGCCATAAGGCGACGGGCCCGGCCCGCCCGGGTAGGGCGGCGGTCGATAGGAAGCCGGACCCGACGCGCCCGAGTAGGGGGGTGCGCCCGGCGGCGGTGAGAGCCCCGGCACCTGGTTGCCGTGCGCGTACATGCATTGCCCGTACATGACGTCGAATTGCTGCTGCAGCGACATTTGCGCAAAGCCGGCCTGGCCGGCACCCAGCGCCGTGCCGGCGACAGCGCCGCCGGCCGCGCCGATCCCGGCGCCGCGGCCGGCATTGCCATGCCAACCGCCGCCGCCGACGGCGGCGCCGAGGCCCGCTCCGAGGGCAGTGGTGACAAGGGCGGTCCCCACGGCCTGATTGGTGGCGGCGGCGGCCTGGGGTGCCGTCTGCGCCGTGGCATATTGCTGGCAGTACGACTGTTCGGCCGCAAAAGCCTCGAACGACTTGTTCGGCCCGGGGACGACCGGAATCGTCGAAGCCGTGGGCGCCGTGACGCACGCGCCCAGCGCGACCATCACCGCTACGGCGCCGGCAACACGCGGATCGATGTGCTTCATGTGCCCTTCCCCTCATTGAGCGCGAAACGATCTTGCGACGGCTTCCCGATCGGTGCAAGCGGCCGGCGCCGGTTTCCAGGCCTGCAATCATGAATTGTATCGATTGTTGCCGATGGCTGCACCTGCAGCAAATCTGCAGCAAAACTTCTCGTATTGGTTGAAGCACGAACCGGGCGCGGCGACCGGTCTCGGCCGCGTCGGCGCGGTGCGGCCCGGCGCCTGCCGCTTGCTACGCATCGCCATCATCAGCGTCTTCATAATCGCCAGTTTCTTCATAATCACCCCCATCGGATTCATCCTCGGAATTATCTTCATCACAATTGTCTGCCGTCAAAATCTGCATCAGATTGAGACCAGAGCCTTGCGTCTTGGTGGTTTCGATCGCCCGCACGAAGGTGTCGGCCACCCCTGCGATCGTCTCCGCCTCGCCCGGCGTGATCTCGCCTTGGGCGAGCGCCGAGGTGACCGCGTTCATCGCTTGAGAGACGTCGTGGGACGACGGCCCGGAGGTCTCTCCGGGGCGGGTGTCCGCGATCGGCGGCAGACGGAACTTCACGGTACGGTCCCGGCACGGCGGCAGCACGCGCTCCATGCATAGCCGCATCGCGGTCGGGTCGCTCTTGAGCGCCAGCTCGACGGCCTTGCGCGTCAACGCCTCGGACTCGCCCGCGAGAAGGGCCGCGGCGGCAAGTGTCGCCTTGTTGCGGGAACCCCTGTGCCGGCCGCCAGGGTTGCCCGATCGGCCCTTTCGAACGGCCGCCCGCGCACCCGCGCCGGCAGTTTTAGTGAAATGTCATCGGTCATCGTTGCCTCCTTTTGTCCAACCGGCGGCACACAACCGGCGGCGCGATCGGGTAATGTGTGAAATGAATGGCTATATACGCAATTTATAAGATTACGTCAATAGCAATGACGCCAGGATAGGGCTCGAACGCGGTTGATCGGTCCGGAAACTCACCTGGCCCGTTGCCTGGGTTGGCTGATTCGCGGTGACCGATATTGGCCATCCCGTGGGGGGCGTGTGCGCAAGCGGCACGGCCCCCGCTCGCGGCGGACGCGGTCGCGAAGGCGGCGTTCGCGCCGCCGCTCCCAACGATCAAGCCGGTGACAAACTGGGCCAAGTTGGGCCAGTTTCCGTAGGTGGGTGAAGCTGGGCGGGGTCGCAGTCCAAGCCGATCGCCGACACTTCCAATTGACCGAGCTTTCGCCGCTCCATCAACCGCCCTTGTTGTGCACCTGCCGGTAGTGAGCGGACCCCGCCGGCAGGCCGTTGTACCGCCGCAACCCACCCTGATGCCGACAACGGTGAGGCCGCCGGTTGGCGCGCGCCGCCCAGCTGCCGACGCCCGATCACGTGGATTGCCCGCGCGCCGGGCTGACAGTCGACCCCATCGGCGGTCGGCGTCCCGGTTATCACGAACGAGAAGGGGGCCTTGTGCTCGCCGCCTCGGCTGCACCCCAGGAGGGGCGCCGCGGCGGCGGCAAAAGAAAGCCGCGGCGTTTGCCGCCGCGGCCCGAGATTGAAGACATCGAGGAAGTTAGACCGGGGTGATTGCCGGCAGCAAGGATTCGATCTTGGCGATCAGCACGCGCCGACCGGCCCCGGAACTGAAGGTCGCCGCTGCCCTTTCTTCGCCGGACCGCCAGAAGTCAAAGCCGCTGACGGTATCGCCAATGCCGCTGTCGCCTTGCAGCCTCTCAAGCGGCTCCCGCAGCACCATCTGGTAGCTCTCAGGCTTGAGAACCGAGGCGCTGGTTGAACGCACGATCTCGATCACCTGGGGCAGCACGCCATGGAGAGCGGTGACGCCGATCCCCTTCTGGATAGTGAAGTGGTCCGGATCGTCGAACGCGTCCGGCATCAGACGCCGCAGTCCCCGCCAATACGCGTCGAGGATCTTGACCTGATTGTCCTGCGCGAGCCGCTTGAAGAAACCCTCGCCCAGGAGCGGCTTCATCGAAGTGACCATCGATGCCGATGGCATCACTGTATCGCCCTTCAGCATCGCTGCGAAGCGGATGCGGCCACGCCACGGCGGGCTGGCTGTGGCGAGCGCCTCGACGATCTCCTGCGCCTTGACCTGCCAATCGCGAGCCCGCTCCGTCAACGCATTCATCAGGTCCGGGTCGTTTCCAGCCAGCTGCCGCAGCAGGATCAACGCGAGATCGGTCTTCACCTGTTTGGCCTTCGAGTTGACGATGTAGAATTGGCGCATTTCTTCTTCTTCGCTCGCCCCGAGCATGCTGACGAACGGCACCAGAAATTCATCCCAGTGGCTGTCGTCCAGCCCCAGCAGCTCCTGCTCCGCCCGGAGCTTCTTCAGCGCCAGCACCCGGTGCTGACCGTCAACGACGAAGAACTTGGCCACCGCCGCGCGTGCGGCACTGGCGATCATCGCATCCGGGTCGGCCATCATCGTCAATGTGATGACGCCGTCGTTCAGCAGGTCGGAGTTGCGCACGTTGAGCAGGATGGCTGTCGGCAGGTCGGTCAATCCGCGCCGCAAGTCGCTTGCGAGTTCGTTGATACGCGACTGTTGTGGCGGACGCTGATAGCCCCGCTTCGTGTTTGGGTTGTGGTAGGGTATGTCGAAGTGATCGAGGAGGACCCCCGCGGGGATCATCCCGGAGGGCCGATCGAAACCCAGATGCACTACCCGCGGGTGGTGCTTCAAAAACATCGGGTTTGCCGCAGCTCTGCGCCGTGTCAGGCGCCGTCGGGGTGATGACAGCATAACGGCCGCGCACTAAGCTCCCGACATGGACGGCGAGCTCTCGCGCTTTCTATTTGCGGCCGATATTCTCGATCTGCAACAGCCGGTTGCACGCAGCCTACCGCTTGTCCTCGCCTCGCCGCATAGCGGGACCGAATATCCGGCTGATTTCCTCGCCGCCTCGCGGCTCGACCCGGTGGCTCTGCGGCGGTCCGAAGATAGCTTTGTCGACGAACTCTTCGGGGCCGCACCGCGCCTCGGCGCCCCTCTGTTGTCGGCCCGCTTCCCGCGTGCGTATGTCGACGTCAACCGGGAGGCCTACGAGCTCGATCCGAGCATGTTCGCCGACGCCCTACCTAAATTCGTCAACGCGGGATCGCCACGGGTCCGCATGGGTCTCGGCACGATCGCTCGCATCGTCGCCAGCGGCGAAGAGATTTACGCGAAAAAGCTTTGTTTCGCGGAAGCGCAGCGGCGGATTGAACGGCTCTACCGGCCCTACCACCAGGCGCTGCGCGGGCTTGTCGAAAAGACCGAGGCGCAGTTTGGCGGCTGTCTACTCGTCGATTGCCATTCGATGCCTTCGGGAGCCGACTCAGCCTGCGAGAAGAGCGGGGCCGATATCGTTTTGGGCGACTGCCACGGCGTATCCTGCGCCCCGCAGTTCGTCGAGGCCGCCCGCTGCTTCCTCGTTGAACGCGGCTTTGCCGTCGCGATCAACGTGCCCTATGCCGGCGGGTTCACGACGGGTCACTACGGGCGTCCGCGCGTGCAGCGTCATGCGTTACAAATCGAACTCAACCGGGCCCTCTACATGAACGAACGCGACTACGAGCGGAAGGCGTGTTTCCCGCGACTGGTTCACGACCTGGCCGAGCTGATCGACCGGCTGGGCCGGGTGGTCCGGGAGTGCCTGCTAGACCAGCTAGAAGACAGACATCGGAGCAGGGCGACCGATTGACGCACCGCTTCCACATTCACACTTGGAGAGGATGCAGTTGCGGAGAGGTCGATGACCGCGGTCCGGCCGGATTTCACCATCGAGCAGAACTGGCAGGGTTATAGTGAAGGGGAGCACGCGATTTGGCGATTGCTGTTCGAACGACAGCAACGCCTGCTGGTCGGCCGCGCCTGCCGCGAATATCTCGAGGGGTTGAGCGGGCTTGGCGTCGCGGCCGACGGCATTCCCAATTTCCGCAGCCTGAGCGAAATCCTCGACCGTGCCACGAGGTGGCGCATCGTAGCGGTACCAGGCCTCGTCCCGGACGACGTTTTCTTCGCCTATCTCGCTCGACGCCGCTTCCCTTCGACTTGCTTCATCCGCCGTCGCGACCAGCTCGACTATCTCCAGGAGCCGGACGTTTTCCACGACATCTGCGGTCATGTGCCGCTGCTGATGAACCCGGTCTTCGCCGACTACCTGCAAGCCTACGGCGAAGGCGGGCTGAAGGCGCTCCGGCTCGGGCATCTGCAGCACCTGGCCCGGCTATATTGGTACACCGTCGAGTTCGGCCTGATCGCGACCGCCGAGGGATTGCGCATCTATGGCTCGGGGATCCTCTCTTCAGCGGGGGAATCGATCTATTGCCTCGACGATCCGCACCC
>JAFAHP010000175.1 GCA_019237175.1 Alphaproteobacteria bacterium | reverse complement strand
GTGCTCTGCAAGACGATGCCCGCGCGCTGGAGATCCAGGAGCGCGGCGTGCGCATCGCTTCCGAAAGCCTCGAGCTGTCGCGCATCCAATACCAGGACGGCACCATCACCTACCTGACGCTGCTCAATGCCCAGCGCTCCTGGGAGCAGGCGCGGCTCAGTTACGTCCAGGCGCAGGCAGCACGGCTTGCCGATAGCGCGGCCCTGTTCCAGGCGCTCGGGGGCGGCTGGTGGAACCGCAGCGATGTGCCGCCGCACAAAGCGTGGGACATCGAGCCGATCCCCTAGCCCGGTGCCCGCGGTCCACCGCGGCGGGGGCAGCTTCGGATTGGGAATGCCATCGCTCGATTGAAGGCCTAGGCGACCCAAAGTCGCCAATCGCAGTTGCCAGGACCTGCAATCCGGCGATGAACAGCAGCGCCGCCGCCGAGATTAAAACCGGATCCCGCCGGGATTGTTGTCGAAATACGCGCTCCTGGCGGACTGCCCCAGAGATACCCGTACGCATGTTATTAGAGCCGCCGGCGCGCGATTGTCCGTGGCTGATTTGGCGTCCGGGGAATAGGAATGAATCCCGATAAACAGCAACAGACGCGCCTTGGTCGGGTTCGGGCGGTCGCCTCGGGACTGCTCGCCGTGACCGGTGCGATCTTTATCGCCACCCTGCTGATCCCCGAACCGGGGGCCTGGTTGATGCTGCTGCGATCGATCGCGGAAGCCGCCCTTGTCGGCGGGCTGGCCGACTGGTTCGCCGTCACCGCGGTGTTCCGCAGGCCGCTGCGCTTGCCGATCCCGCACACCGCGATCGTCCCCGCAAACAAGGATCGGATCGGCGAAGGGCTGGCGCGCTTCCTCGACCGGCACTTTCTTACGCGCGAGGTGCTGATACCCGAAATCCGCTCGCTCCACATTGCCCAGCGGGCGGCCAATTGGCTCGCCAATCGACGCAATGCCACGGCATTGGCGGGTGAGATCGCCAGGGCGCTGCCCGTCCTCATCCGCGCGATCGATGATCGTCAAGTCATAGCCTTTCTCGCCCGCACCCTTGGCGCAGAGCTCCACCACCTGCCCGTGGCTTCGCTGTTGGGCCGGTTCCTGCAGTTGCTGATGACGGCCGGATCCCACCAGCGCGTTCTCGACAGCGCGCTCGATTATGCGCGGATCTTTCTGGCGCAAAATGAGGAGCGGATGTTGGAGGCGGTCGCGCAGCGTCGCCGGCGCTGGGTGCCGAGAACGATCAATCGTGAAATTGCCAGGGCGATGCTTCGAGCCGCCGCCGAATTGCTCGAGGATCTTCGCAACCCGGACGGGGCCGCGAGAGAAAGCCTGCTCGTCGCTATCAGCGCATTTGCCGCGGAATTGGCCGCATCACCGATCATCGCCGGATCGCGATCCAGCATCCTGACACGGCCGGAGATCCGGACATGGATCGCCGAATTCTGGGGTCAGGCCCGCGATCTGCTGCTCCGCGATCTCGCTGCGCCATCTTCTCGGATACGCCGTGCCATCGCCGCCGCCGTCGCTGCGGTCGGCGAGGCGCTTTGCGCTGATGCCGAAATGCGCCAGCGACTAGACCTCGTGGTCGAGACCATCGCAGCAGAGGCGCTGCCGTGGCGCGCCGAACTGATCCGCTTCGTGTCGGAAGTGGTGCATCAATGGGAGCCGCGGAGCTTTTCGAACCGCATCGAGGCCGCAGTTGGCGCGGACCTGCAATTCATCCGAATTAACGGGACAATTGTCGGCGGCCTGGTCGGAGGTGTGCTCTACGCCATCTCGCTCCTCGCCCCCTAGCGATTGTGCTCGTCCGCAGCGTAGAATTTCAAGCCGGTGGCCGATGCGTTGCAGACAGCGCTTTTTTCCCAAAAAAGCACCCGGCGGGAACACGATCGTCCGGACAAAAATTGTGACTAAACTTTGGTTCAAATTTGCATAGTCCAGCTTCCCGCGCCCCGGCCGCAACGGTTCATAAACCAATCTGTCCTGCTAAAAAGCCGCAAATTCATTTGACGATTTCGATGTCGCTGCCTAGGCGGAATCTGCATAGCGACAGAATGTCCTCAACTTTAGGCTTTTTCTCTTCAACAACGTCCGTTACCGTCAAAACCTCGTCCGCAAACGCATGGCGTTCAACGAGGCTAGTGAGGGGATCGCCGAGATGAGCGGTGCAGATATTCTCGCGGCAGACGCAGCGGCCACGACCGCCAGCGTCGACGAGGCGATCATGCAGTCGATCGCCGAGGCGATGCGAGAGGCCGCGAGGACGACGCCCGAACCGGCCGCTGAAATGGGCAAGCCGACGAACGCGGCCGGTCCGAGAGCGCTCGAGACGATCTCGCGTATGGTCTATACCGGCTCTTACGTCCTTGCATACGGTGTCGTCTATTCTGCGGTATTCGTTGCTCAGTCACTACCCCAGGACAACCCGGTCATGCACGGGCTCCGCGACGGTGGAAAGGCGGCGGTAGACGAATTCGGCGAGAGGTGAGCGGCGGGCTGGAGGTGGGTTAGTTTTTTGCGATCGATTTCCAGGGGAGCAGGGGCGTTTGCCAAACCGGGTGGAGACCATAGCGCGGCCGCGGTCGTTGCTGGTGTTCGTTGTCAGCATCGGGCCGGGCATTCTCGTCATGCTGGCCGATACCGACGCCGGCAACGTCGTGACTGCCGCTCAAAGCGGCGCCCAGTGGGGCTTCCGGTTGTTGCCGCTGCTGCTCGGCCTGATCCCGGTTCTTTACATGGTTCAGGAGCTGGCGGTTCGGCTCGGCATCTTTACCGGCCTCGGATACAGCGAACTCGTCCGCCGCCATTTTGGCGCCACCTGGGCATGGGTTATGGCGGCAGGCCTGGTCGTGGCGGTAGCGGGCTCGATGACCACCGAGTTCGCCGCCGTCGCTGGCATTGGCGAACTCTATGGCGTGTCGCGCAATCTCACAGTTCCGATCGCTGCCTCGGCGCTGTTGCTGATTGTGCTGAGCGGGTCTTATCGCCGTGTCGAGAGAATAGCCATATGCATCGGCGCGTTCGAGCTGGCGTTCCTGCTGGTTGCTCTGCGGACACATCCGAATTTTGCGACGATAGGTCATCAGGTGAGCGACCTACCGCTCGGCGATAGCGGTTTCTGGCTGCTCGCCGCGGCCTTGATCGGCGCGGTGTTCAATCCTTGGATGGTGTTCTACCAGCAGTCGGCCATGGCTCAAAAGCGGCTTTCCGAACAGCACTATGGCGCGGCGCGCGGCGATACCGCCGTGGGAGCGGTGCTGACGCAACTGGTAAGCGCCTCGGTGCTGTTCGTCGCCGCCGCGACGCTGGGCAGCGGTAACGCGCCTGTCTCACTGGAGAGCGTGGGACAAATCAGCGAGGCATTGACGCCGCACCTCGGCGTCGGGGCCGGACGCTTGGTCTTCAGCCTTGGCGTGCTCGGCGCGTCGATCGTGGCAGCGATCGTATGTTCCCTAGCGCTTGCCTGGGCGCTCGGTGAAGCGGCTGGCCATCATCGATCGCCTCGATCGCCTGAAGGCCAACTGTTTCATGCACCGATGTTTTACGGGGTCTATGCGGCGTGCGTCCTTGGCGGAGCAGCAGTCGTCTGGGCGGTAAGAGACCTGGTCTGGCTCACCGTCTGGGCGCAGATCATCAATGCCTTCCTGCTGCCGATGGTCATAATCTTCCTGGTGATCCTTGCCGTTTCGGTGCTGCCGCACCCGCGACGGCTGCGCGGCTGGTATCTGGGCCTCGTGGTCATCACCGCGACGCTGACTTGCGCTTGCGGCATTTTCGGCGCGGTCCACGGCCTGCTGTAGAGGCTCTGATGCAAACCATCAACCTAACCCAGTGGTGAGGGCGATTGGGGTTACCCGATTGTGGGTTTTACAAAACGCCTGCTAATATCGCTGGGTAACCCGATCCCGGGATCCGGCTCTGGAGGACGATCGCAATGGCAACCACGACCAGCACAAGCCCTGAAACCGATAGCGCATCGAGGTCGAGGTCGACCGCCGCGGCCTCGAGAGAGTCCGCCGCTCCGAGCGCGGAGGCCGTTGCCGGGGGCGGTTCCAATATGCTGCACACGATGTCGCGGATGATCTACAGCGGGTCGTACGCACTCGCCTACGGCGTCGTTTACTCCACGGTGTTCGTTGCCCAATCGCTCCCGCAAGACAACCCGGTGATGCACGGCTTCCGCGATGGCGGGCGGGCT
>JAFAHP010000121.1 GCA_019237175.1 Alphaproteobacteria bacterium | reverse complement strand
ATCGGGATAGGGGGACACCTCGCGGCGCCACCCCTCCCACACCACCGGGCATCCGGGTCCGTACCACGGCGGTTCGATAAAGTTAAGCGTGCGCAGGAACGTAGAGGCGGGGAAGACCGAGACCGTCGAAATACGGGTTGCGCAGAGCCTGTTGGACGGCCGGATGTCCGGTGGTGTGGGAGGGGTGGCGCCGCGAGGTGTCCCCCTATCCCGATCATCCACCCGCCCCGGCGGTTTGCTCTGCCTTCGGCCAAGGTCGGCTTCGGGGCATGAGGACCAGTTCGGGCCGCCAAGGCTGACTGGCCGGTTTCGGTTCCGAAAGCGGTCGGTGGTTGTCGATGATTATGCGGACGTACGCTTTGGGGCAGGCTCTGAGCGAGGGAGTATAGCCTCGGGGATGATCCGTGCTCCCATTCGTCCCCGGGGCAGGGTGACAACCGAAAGCCGATACCTCATGGCCCGGTGGTCGAGAATCTGGCTCTACTGCATCTCCGACGGCGTGCCGAAGCGGTCGCTCGTCGTCGCGCTGATCGTCGGAACCATCCTCAATCTGATCAATCAGGGTGACGCTCTCGTAGCCGGATCTCGGCTGAGCATTCTCAAGCTGATCCTGACCTTCGCCGTGCCCTACGCGGTCGCAACTTACGGAGCGGTGTCGTACCGGCTGCGAGCCAGTTCCGAGCGCAACACTGAAGACCGCCGCTGACAGACCGCGCCGCGGTTATCGTACCGGAATCTCGTCTTCGAGACCGAACACCTGCTGCGCCGAGCTGAAGCCGGCAAGGGTGAATTCACCGAGTGCTGTGAATTCGCCACGGCAGTGCCGCGCGAATTCACTGGAGGCGAGGATCCCGCGCCCCAACTCGCCAGCAAGCTTTTCGATGCGCGCGGCGAAATTGACGGCCGGACCAATGCAGGTGAAATCGAGCCGATTGCCGCTGCCGATATTGCCGTAAAGGACATCTCCGATGTGCAACGCCAAGCCAAAGCGCAACCCCGGCATCGTCGAGCCTGAAAGCTCCGCGATGTTCGCCTGCGCCTGGCGCGCAGCAGAGAGTGCGCGCTTGCACGCCTCGGTCTCGTCGCCGGCGATCGTAAAAATCGCCAGCAGCCCGTCCCCCATAAATTTGAGCACCTCGGCGCCATGTTCGAGGATCACCGGCACCTGGCAATCGAAATAGCGGTTGAGAAGGTCGATCAGCACCCGCGGCGGCTGACGATCGGCGAGTGCCGTGAACCCCCGCATGTCCGACAGCCAGATGGCCGCGTGGATGTCCTCGATATCGCCGCGGTGGATCTGTCCGGCGAGGATGCGTTCGCCGGCGTCATGCCCGACATAGGTGTCGAGAAGGGTGCTCGCGGTGCGCCGCCATGCCCGAATCTCGGCGACCCGCGCCAGCGGAGTCATAATCGCCTCGATGCCGGCGAGCTGTGCATCGGTGAAACCACCCGGCCGCCGTGTCGTGCAAGTGACCAGCTGCACGGCGCCGTCGGTGAAGAATAGCGGCAGGGCCACATAGTCGGTCACGCCCTCGGCACGGAGCTCCTGGAGAATCGGGAAGTCCATAGCGCAACCCGGGTCGGCGAGCCGGCGGCGGATCGCAGTCTTGGTCGCATAAACATGAGCGACGGGGTTGTCCCGAAACTCCGGCGTGTCGAACAGACCGAACCGCCCTTCCGAAATTTCGACGTCGGCGCCGGGCCGCCATATGAATCGGCGACCGATAATTTGCGGGTGTAAGGTGTTTACAAACACGGCGACTCGCCACAGCGGAATGCCGCAGGCGACGAGCCGGTCGCACAATTGGGACAGTACTTCTTGCGGCTGCGGCGCCGACCGTGCGCCGTCAATCAGCCATTTGGCAATCGCTCTGATGTTCGGGTCGGGCATTGGCTCTGAATTGATCGATTCTACATCGTGGATCATATTACAGGCAGGTGCTTTCCCGGAGCAGCCCCATGGCGATCGAGCTCGCCCCGCTTCATCCCACCCTTGGCGCCGCGGTGCGCGGCGTCGATCTGACCCACCCGGTGGGGCCGCAAGTCTTTGCCCAGATCGACGCGGCGTTCAACCGTCACGGTATCCTCGTCTTTCCGGAGCAGACGGTGACCGACGAGCAGCAGCTGGAGTTCAGCCGGCTGTTCGGGCAACTCGAGGTCAATCCGAACTATGCCGGCGCAAAGATGCGGCTGCGCCCCGATGTCGCCGACATTTCCAACCTGGACGCCGACGGGCGTGTGCTGGCGCGGGATGACCGCCGCAACCTTTTCAACTTCGGCAACCAGCTGTGGCACACCGACAGCTCGTTCAAGCGCATCCCCGCGAAATGCTCGCTGCTGTCGGCCCGCGAGCTCCCGACCCCCGGTCCGATGGACGGCGGTGAAACTGAATTCGCCGATTTGCGGGCGGCGTGGGACGCGCTGCCGGAGGA
>JAFAHP010000578.1 GCA_019237175.1 Alphaproteobacteria bacterium | reverse complement strand
GCGCGGTTGTGTAGCGCGTCACCGCTGACAGGCGCCGCGGCGCGCACGCCGGTGCCGCCGATGCGGATCTGCGAATAGCCGTTCATCGAGCGGAAGATCGCCACCACCTTGCAGCAGCCGGCCTCGATTAGGCCGATGGCGATGCCGATCAGCGCCTCGGTCGACGAGCCGCCGCCGACCACGTCCATATAGAAATTGAGGCGCATGCCGAGATCGCCGGAGATGAAAGTCGCCGAAGTCGAGTCTCCGCCCGAATAATCGAGCATGCCGTCGATGTCGCTGGGCTTGAGACCCGCATCGAGCATCGCATTCCTGACCGCCCAAGTCCCCAAGGCCCGCGTCGTCTTGCCCGAGCCGCGGGTATAGGTGGTCTCGCCGACGCCAACGATCGCGTATTTGTCGCGCAGGTATTTGGGCGTGGTGGCGTCGACCTCTTGTCGCGGTAATGGCATGCGTTTCTCCCTCTCCTTCTGAGTCGGCTACCACAAACGATAAAATTTGAGCGCGGTGTTATGGAACAGCGCGTTCTTTTCGTCCTGCGAATAGCTCTCGGCGACGCGTTTGAACGCATTCCACAAATTCGCATAGCTGCACATCCCCTTGTCGACCGGGAAGTTGCTTTCGAACATCGAGCGGTCGGGGCCAAAAGCGGCGATGCAGGTATCGAGATAGGGCCGCCACGCCTGCGCCAGCTGTTCCGAGGAGGGTGCCGAGTCCTGCCGGCCCATCTCAAAGCCGCTGAGCGACGGCATGCCGAGTCCGCCGAGCTTGATATAGACGTTGGGGAACTGGCCGAGCTTGGCGATCTGCGTGCTCCATTCGGCGAAGACTTCCTTGCGCTTGTCGGTATAGGGGCCAACCGCCAACGCGCCACCGATGTGGTTCAGCACGATCTTGGTTTCCGGGAACGTGCGGGCGAGGTCGATCAGGTCACGGAGTTGGCTGTGGAACATCCACGCCTCGAAAGACAGGTTGAGCGGCGCCAGCGCCGCGAAGCCCTCGCGCCAGGAGCGGTCGAGATAGAGCCCTTCGCCGGCACCCGAGGTGAAGACCCTGAGGCTCGGGTCGGCGTGCCAGGTGGCGCCGTTGCGGATCCCACGGAACCGTCCGCCCGAGGCGACGATGTGCTGTTCGAGAATGCCTTTGGCCCGGCCACCGACGCGGAAATCGACATTGCCGATGATCCCGGCGCAGGCCTTCGCCGAGCCGTATTTGCCGCTCTCGCTCATCGCCGCGACCCCGGCGACGAACGTGGTCTCGCCGAGCGAACGCAATTCCGGCGGCCCTTCGGCGCGGTACATCTCGCGGCATTCGAGGAACACCGTGGCGCGAATATTATGGCCGCTGCCCAGATCCTCGATCAGGTCGTGCAGCAGATAGCGGTTCCCCGGCCGGTCCCACAGATGATGATGTGGATCGATGATAGGGCGGTCTGGTTCAAGTGCGGGTTCCTGGGTCGCGGCGAGCCAGTCCTTGCGGATCGGCAGATGGCGGCTGGGCGCGGGTGTCTGCATCGGGTGCCTCGCGAAAGCTTCAGGAGCAAGTCTGCAACGGCGCTGCAACGAATGCCACGCTTTTGACGCGGGGTCAGACCCGCGGCTGGCGAGTGGCCGGCCAAGCCGCAGCAGCCGGCAGCGCCCGCCTTATCCGAGACCGATTGCCAGTGCGATCTGGCGCCGGATCGCCAGCAGCTGATCCTCGGCGATACGTGACGATGTCTGCCGCACGCGCCTGGCCGAAGTTGTCGCCACACAATGCGACAGCGCATAGCACCGCTTCGTGCAGCCGTTTTGCGACGTGGGATCGATCGCCACCGAGAGATCGGGGATGGCCAGACGCCGGTCTTCGGTCAGGGGCACCAGGATCACATTGGGATAGGCTGGAGCGAACAAGGCCTCATCCTCAACCACCACCGCAGGACGTAGCTTGTTCGGCTCTTTCGGCAACGCGTCGCGCCAGTCAGCAATGACGATTTGCCCGCCCGAAAATCCAGCCAACGAGCTATTTGTCCTCGAGCCGGGGCGTACCCCATTCGTCGTAAAACTCCGCCGCCTCCGCCGAGCTTGCAACATACTCACCGACGGCGCGGCTTTGAGATCGGATCCGCTCCCGCCGCAGGCGCGCCGCCGTCTCGATTGCGATTTGCCGTAGATATGTCGAAAGGCCCATGTGGCGGGCGCGCGCCTCGGCCTCCAGTGTTTTTCTCACATCATCATCCAGCCGGACCGATACAGGTGCTGCCATGGTCGCGCTACCTCCGAACACGCTATGTAATACATAAGCGTGCCACGCGCAAGTAAACGGTCGGCGAAATCAAGCCGGCCGCCCGACATATCGGTTAATCGTAGGGTACGCGCATCAGATACGAATTTTCGCGAGCCGCACCGGTGTTTCGCGTTATGCAACGGGGAAGGCGGATAAGATTTCCGCCATGCGAATCTTCGCGAGCCGCACCGGTATTTCGCGGTTTGGAGCGGAACAGACCGTCAAAGAGAAGGTAGATGGGATTTCCACAACACGAATTTGCTTGACCCGCACCAGCTCTCGCCCTATAAGAACGTATCATGAACTAAGACGCCGACACTGGCCGTCGGGAGAACCTGCCCAAATTGGATGTTTGCACCGATCGGGTCGAAAGGGCAGCTGGATCAAATTTTGAGCACGTCCGGCAAGCCGAAGCCGTGCCGGCCTCTCTGAGGTAAGGTGGCACGATGCCGAAGGGACTGCGGCGCCAGTGCACGATTTGCGCCAATCCCGAACGCGGCCGGCTCGATTATTTGCTGGTCTGTTCCGAGGGGAGCCACGGCGAGGGTCGCCGCGCTCTGGCAAAGAAGTTCGGCGTCTCAGCCGACGCCCTGTGGCGCCACGCGAAAAATCACATTTCGGAGGACTATCGCGCCGCGGTCAAAATGGGGCCGTTCGAGAGCGAGGGCGCGCTGCGCAAATTGCTGGCCGAGACCGGCGCCAGCGTGCTCGACCGGTACAACGCGGTGTACAATGGCCATTTGGCCCGCTGGCTCGTGGCGCTCGAGGCCGGCCACGATGAAACGATGATCCGCCACGGCAACGTGATGGCCGCGCTGTTAGGCAAGATCGGGGTGCTGACCCGCGAGATGCTGCCGCCCGGCGCGCATCAGACAATTCAACAGAATTTTTACATGACCGCT
>JAFAHP010000252.1 GCA_019237175.1 Alphaproteobacteria bacterium | reverse complement strand
CCATAGGGAAAGGCCGCATCAAACAGCGAGTTCAGTGCCACATATGATGTTGGCGCGATCGTGTCTGCCAGCGGCGGCCCGAATTTGCGCAAGCCGGCCATCGCCTTTTCCCCGGCCGCGAGATCGCCGATATAGGCGGCGACGATGACGGCGATCGGATCGCCATCGGCTGAGGTCATCATCGCGGCGGCGGCGACCATCTCGTCGGGGCAGCCGCGGCAGAACTCGCGGTAGAAGCGCAGCACCTCTTTGGCTTTGTCGATCGGATGGACGACCATGCCGGCAAGTACCGAGTCGACCGGGTGCAGCCGGTATTCGAACGAGGTGACGACGCCGAAATTGCCGCCGCCCCCGCGCAGCCCCCAGAACAGCTCCGGGTGCCGGTCGGGGCTCACGGTCAAAAGCCGTCCTTCGGCAATGACGATATCGGCCGATAAGAGATTGTCGCAGCTGAGCCCGTGCTTGCCCTGCAGCCAGCCCAGGCCGCCGCCCAGGGTCAGTCCCGCAATTCCGGTCGTCGACACCACGCCGCCGGTGCTGGCGAGCCCAAAGGCCTGAGTTTCGCGGTTGTATTCGCCCCAGCTGAGGCCGGCTTCGGCGCGCGCCGTATGCCTCCGGGGATCGACCCGGACACTCTTCATCGGCGCGAGATCGATCATCAGCCCGCCCTGGCAGACGGCATTGCCGGTAATGTTGTGCCCGCCACCCTTGACCGAGACCAAGAGCCGGTGATCGCGGGCAAAATGCACCGCGGCGATGACATCGGCGGCACCGGCGCAGCGCGCAATCAGCGCCGGCCGGCGGTCGATCATCCCGTTCCACACCCGGCGCGCCTCGTCATAACCGCCGTCCCCAGGCTGCAGAAGCCGCCCGCGCAGCCGCTCGGCGAACTGCCGCACGACCGCGCTTTCGAGGAAAGTCTCGCCGCCATCGCTGGTAATAACACGCAGATCTGCCATGGTTCGCTCCCTGTGCCACATTTATCGAGCGTGCTCTCAGCCCACTTTTGCCGCCTGCCTCTCGATCGTCTGCGACAAGCGGCCATAAACGCAGCGCGCGTTGGCTTCGAAGATTTTCGCCTTGTCCGCCGCCGATAGTGGCAGCTGGTCGATATACCGCTTGGTGTCGTCGTAATGGTGCCCGGTTTCCGGGTCGATGCCGCGCACCGCGCCGATCATTTCCGAGGCAAACAGGATGTTGTCGACCGGGATGACCTTGGCCAACAGCTCCTGGCCCGGCATGTGATAGACGCAGGTGTCGAAAAAGATGTTCTCCAGCACGAGGTCGCTCAACAGGCCCAGGTTTGCGTCCTGCGCCAGACCGCGGAACCTGCCCCAGTGATACGGCACCGCGCCGCCGCCGTGCGGGATGATGAACTTGATCGTCGGGAAATCCTTGAACACCGACGAGTTCATCAGCTGGTTGAAGCCGGCGGTGTCGCCGTTGAGATAATGCGCGCCGGTGGTGTGATGTGTCGGGTTGCACGACATGCTGACATGGACCATGGCGGGAATGTCGTGCTCCACCATCTTCTCGTAGACGGGATACCAGTAGCGGTCGGAAAGTGGCGGGTCCCGCCAATGCCCACCCGATGGATCGGGGTTCAGATTGATCCCGACGAACCCGTATTCGTTCACGCAGCGATCGATCTCGGAAAGGCAGTTGCGCGGCGAGACATGCGCGCTCTGCGGCAGCATCGCGACACCGACAAAGTTCTTTGGGAACAGCGAGCACACACGGTAGATCAACTCGTTGCAAGCGCTGGCCCAAGCCTCGCTGGTCCCTGCGTCGCCGAGATGATGCCCCATGCCGGCGGCTCGCGGCGAAAAGATCGTTAAATCGGTGCCGCGTTCGCGCTGCAATTTGAGCTGGCCGCCCTCGATCGACTGGCGGATCTCGGCGTCACTGATCGTCGGGCGCGGCGGTGGCGATCTGCCGGCGGTGTGCGCCTCGATCTGCTCTCGGCGCCAACCCTCGTGTTGACGGGGGGCCGTGGTGTAGTGGCCGTGGCAGTCGATGATCATGGAACCTCCCCTCACCCCTTCGCGGTCCAGCAGACTTTGTCATTGCGAGCGAAGCGAAGCAATCCCGGGCCGCTTGGGGCTCGTTCCGCCGAGAGTGAGGGTCGTGCCACCGTCCGAGCGCGTAGTATGGGCTGAGGCGTCGGCGAAGCCCATCACGTCCGCGTCTCCGGCTCGGCGATGGGCTTCGCTTCGAGGCTGGGCAAGAATGCTTTTGGCTATGCCTTTGCCCCGCTTCTCCGGCAAAAGCCGGAGTCCATCGTTTCGCCGCACGAACCTGTGATCGTTGATGGTTGGTAACGTATTGTAATCACGTGGAAAGCGCGAGGCATCGGAGGCATGGATCCCGGCTTTCACCGGGACAGCGAGAATTGAAGTTGCCGATTTCGCATACCTGTCTGCATTCTTGCCCAGCCGCGGTGCGAGGCCCATAGGGCCTACAGCGGCTACAGTTACGGCGTACCATCGGCAAAGCCACGCCGATCAAACGGCGGGTCTTCGCCTTTGCCGAATCTCGACGGCCGTCAGCGGCCAGTCCCGGTACTTGTTCATGCTATAAACCGTCGCGCTGACGTCGGAAAGGAGGTTCTTGAAGACCAAACCCCAAGCTTCGGTCGCCAGCCCGAAGGCGGCCATAACGCACCCCATACCCAGGACGCATCGCCGGC
>JAFAHP010000100.1 GCA_019237175.1 Alphaproteobacteria bacterium | reverse complement strand
GAATAGTCGCCAAAGGCGCGCGCCTCCCAATCTCGGCCGGTGCTTGGATAGGTCTCGGGTTTCATCCAGCCGCCTTGTTCGAGGCACAGGATGTGCATTTTTGTGTCAGCGAGACTCCAGGCAACGGCGGCACCCGACGCCCCGGCGCCAACGATCAGCACATCCACGGGATCATTCATGCTGGGCTCCCTCGTCTGGAGCAGCATGCCGCGACTGGTGGCTGAGAGGCAATGCGGCACCGCAACGGGGGAGCCCAACGCAGACGCCCTTGAACAATCCCCGTCCGCGGATACCGGCGTCGTCGTTGTCAAAGTTTGACGAGATCCGTCCGAGGTCGACCGAGCGTTGCGCCAAGACGTGCGGCTGGTATAGTTTTTTTTGCATTGCTGACCGCGATCATGCCACACCACCGCCGGGACATTGTCATCTTCGACCTCGGCGGGGTGCTGATCGACTGGGATCCACGCCACCTCTATCGCAAACTGTTTGCTGGCGACGAGGCGGCGATGGAGGCGTTCCTCGCAACGGTCTGCACGGCTGACTGGAACCGGGGCCAGGACGCCGGACGCAGCTTTGCCGAAGGCGCCAGCCTACTCAAAGCCAAATACCCCGATAAGGCCGCATTGATCGATGCCTATGGCGCCCGCTTTGGCGAGATGATGCCGGGCCCGATCGCCGGCAGTGTCGAGATCCTCGATGATTTGCGAGGGCGCGGCGTTCCGCTCTACGGGCTCACCAATTTTTCCGCGGAAACCTATCCGTCGACGGTTGCACGCTTCGAATTTCTACGCTGGTTGCGCGGGGTCGTCGTGTCGGGCGAGGTCGGCGTGATCAAGCCCGACCCGCGGATCTACGAGATCGCGATCGAGCGTTTCGCGATCGATCCGCGCCGCGCGATCTACATCGACGATGTGCCGACCAACGTCGAGGCCGCCGCTCGTTTTGGTATTCACGGCCTCCATTTCACCTCGGCGGCGGTGCTGAGGGCCGAACTCACCGATCTCGGCCTCCTCTAGCCGAGCCGGTATCGGCGGCGGATCCGGACGCCCAGTCCTCCCCCATTGCTGCCATTACGATGGCGATCGAAACTTGCTGAATGGCGGACACGATTATCGCCGGATCTTGCGATACACAATCCGCCCGGTGTCGCGGGAACCGACTTTTTTGGTCAGCCGGTCTCAGCTGGAATGGGGCTCTCTATCCATCTAATTTGCGATGTTCAGCCCACGCCCTCGACGATCAGAGCGCGTCCGGTCGAGTTGTTGAGCCGCAGCGGCAGGATTTTCTGGTATTCCGGCGACTCGTACCAACGCTTGACCGCCGCTTTGTCCGCGAATTCGAGGATGACGACCCGCTTCGGCTCGGGTCGGCCTTCGATCAGTTCGGCCGGGCCGCCGCGGGTCAGGTAGCGGCCGCCATATTGCTCGAGTGTGGCGCCAACTGCCGCCCCGTAGGGCTGAAACCCGTCGGGGTTGGTGATCTCGACTTCGGCGACAAAATAGGCAGGCATGTTTACCTCCATCCCATGAGCTAACACATTCGGGTCGGGTAGCTTGCCGGCCTGCTGCCAGACCCAACGCGGTCACGCGCTCCCACGTCTCCCGGACCGCGTAATTGCCCCAGACTCCTATCGCCAAAAGCGCTCCGAAGGGTGATATTTTTGGCTGAGGGCAGCCGTTCCGTTTTGTGAACAGATCGGGGGCGGCGATGGACGTTGCACAATGGCTGCGGAATCTAAACCTCGCCGAGTACGAGGCTCACTTCCGCGAGAATCATGTCGACAGCGCCACCGGCACTCGCGCTGCTCGATCCGCCGACGCCTCATGCGATCCGAGTAATGACTGAAAATGGCAAGACCAGTTCGCCGCGCGAATAAATCTTTATGTCGGAATCCGCACCTTCATCTCGGTAATGCCGTGAACCAGGTTGGAATAAGACCGCTTCGGTCGCTCCACCACCTCGATCGGCGGGAACCGTTTTAAGATCTCCTCCCACAGGATCGTCAACTGCATCTCCGCCAACCGGTTGCCGACGCAGCGGTGAATACCGAACCCAAAAGACAAATGCTGACGGGGCCGCGCGCGATCGATGATAAAGCGATCAGGGTCCTCGATTTCTTCGGCATCTCTGTTACCCGAGATGTACCACATTGCGACCTTTTCGCCCTTGCGGATGCGCTTGCCGTTCAACTCGGCGTCGCACAGCGCGGTGCGGCGCATGTGCACGACCGGCGATTGGTACCGGATGATTTCCGGCACCATTTTCGGGATCAGTTCGGGATCCGAACGCAGCTTGGTGTATTCCTCGGGGAACTGGTTCAAAAACCACAGCCCTCCGCTGATCGAATTGCGCGTCGTGTCGTTGCCGCCGACGATCAGCAGAATCAGGTTGCCCATAAACTCGTGCGGCCGTGACGGCAGATCGTGCGTCGCCTCCCCGTGCGCCAGCATCGAGATCAGATCGAATTTCGGCGGCTGTTTCTGCCTGATTTTCCAGACATCGGCAAAGTAGCCGACCATTTCTTGCATGACGATGTCGCGCTTTTCCTCCGAATCGATTTCCGTCCCGGCGCGCGTGTTCACGGTAGCCGCGTTCGACCAGCGGGTCAGCGTGCGCCGCTCTTCGAACGGGAAGTCAAACAAAGACGACAACATCTGCGTCGTCAGCTCGATCGAGACGCGATCGACCCAGTCGAACACCTCGCCGCGTGGCAGGTCTTGCAAAATACGGATCGCCCGCTCACGGATCGTCGTAGACATTTTCGCCAAATTCGGCGGGGCGACAATCGGCGAGACAATCTTGCGTTGCTCGTCGTGCCGCGGCGGATCCATCGCGATAAAGCTTTCCTTCCTGAACTGCAATGGGACATCTTTTAGTGTGACGCCGCCCAATGCAGCATCGGAAGAATAGATCCGGTGTGAAGTGTCGACGGTCATGATGTCCCGGTACCGTGTCACCGACCAGTACGGACCGTATAAAGGGCTGTCGACGAAGTGCACCGGATCCTCGCACCGCAGCCGATCGAAGAAACCGTGCCACGTGTCCTCGGAATACAGATACGGGTTGCTGACGTCGATCTCGTGCAGCGGCACAGACCAGGGATCGCGATGCGCCTCGGCTTTGAAGTCGATCGAGCCGATAGGGGCGACGGCGACGTGCATTGGATGTTCCTGTCGCTGTTTTATTGCGGAATAGGTACCATCATCGAACGCGACATTCGCGCTTTTCCAAGCGGTTCAAACCTCCGACTCGTTCCAGCCTCGGTTATTTACCCCCATGGCTCGCGGACGCGGGGTGGTCGCCGGACTGAATTGCTGCTGTGGGCTTCCTCGGCCGCGGCAAGTTTCCTCCTGGTTGGCGAGCGTTGAATAGCGGCTGAAGATACCCCTTAGCGTTGCGACTTGCCAGCGACAGCCGTGGCACGAGCCTCGTAATTCGTGACGAGCGGTGAACAACGCCGGAGGCCGCGTCACTGGCTCGTGCCGCACCCGGCCGTGGCAACACTGGTCCCGGCGCGCCAGATAGCGGTCACCAGTCGCGTCCGACCCGACCGGTACCCTCGATGACCGCGTCCCAATCGTCGATATCGCGATTGAGCGGGTGCACCATGACGTGTTGCACCCCGACCTCATGGTAGGCGGCGAACTGTTCGCGCAATTCGCCGTCATCCTTGCCGTTCCAGTGATAGCGCATCGAGATCGTGAACTCGGGTTCGGGGCGGTCGCGGCGCAGCCGGGCGACGATCGGCGCCGCTGCGGCCGGGGTCAGCTGGGCGCCGTGCCAGCCATCCCCGATGCGCACGGTGCGCTTGTACGCCGGCTCCGAGCGGGCGCCGAACCAGATCGGGATTGGCTTCTCGGGCAGAGGGCGCATCGTCATCGCTTCGACCTCGGCCGGAATGTAGTTGCCGCGAAAGGTCACCGGATCCTGGGTCCATACTGCGCGCATCAACGCGACGCCTTCATCGAGGCGCCGGCCGCGCTCGCGAAACGGCACGCCCAAAGCGGCGAACTCGGCTTCCAGCCAGCCCACGCCGGCCCCCAAAATAAGCCGGCCCCCTGAGAAATTCTGCAACGTCGCCAATTCCTTGGCCAGCGGCAGTGGATGCCGCATCGGCAACACCAGGACGCTGGTGCCGAGCCGCACGCGCGTCGTTACGGCGGCCGCCCAGGTCAGGCTCAACACCGGATCGTAGAACAGCGGCGATCGCGGGAAAGTGGCGCGCGGTACAATGATGTGCTCGCTGACCCAGACGTCGCTGAGTCCAAGATCCTCAGCGCGTTGCGCGGCGCGGCGAATGCCGTCCGGTGTTGCCTGTTCGCCGGCGTGAGGCAAATGGATGCCGATCTGCATGGCGTCGCCCCGATCTTGTAGCGTGACCGCCCGGCATTCTTCGCGCCGGCACCGATATCGGCAAGCGCTCTGATAATCCCTATTGTCGGTATGGCTCACGCCAGCAAGTTGCAGTTCGCAGCCATGGCCGCTCGACTGTCGGGTAGCCGAAATAGTGACCTTGCAGGTAGCCCACGCCCTCTTCGCGCAACAGCGAGGCTTCCTCGGCGGTCTCGACGCATTCGGCGACCGTGCCAAAACCAAAACCGCGCGTCAGGCCTAACAGATGCCGCAAGATGATCCGATTCTCACGCCTTGCGGCGATGCGGCGGACAAAAGACCCGTCGATTTTGATGATATCAACCTCCAACGCCTGCAAATGGCGCAACGTGGTATGCCCAGCGCCAAAATCGTCGAGCGCCACCCGGCATCCTGCATGCCTGAGCGCGTCGACAAAGTGCGCCAACTCTCCCATGTTATCGAGCGCGGCGGTCTCGGTGATCTCGACCACCAAGCGGGAGGCGCACTCCGGACGATGGCGCAAGAGCGCGATCAACGAACGTAGCCATGGCCGATCGCAGGCGGTCCGTGCCGAAACATTAAAGCCAAGTCGGACCGACGGATGGGCCGCGAGCTCGCCGAATACCCGGTTGAGAACGTAGCGGTCGATCAGGCCGATTAGGCCGGTTTCTTCAGCCGCGGCGATGAAGTCGCCGCATTGAATGAGCCCGCCGTCGTCGTCGCGCATGCGTAGCAGGCATTCGAAATAATCGGTCTCGCCCGAGGTGGCGCAGACCACTGGCTGAAAAGCAAACAGCAGGCGGTCCTGGCCAAGGGCCGCGCGCAGTGTCTCCTCGATCGCCAAATCATGCGGGCGCCGGCGGCGCTGTCCAAGCAGCTCCATCGGGGGCATGATTCACCACGCGCCGGCGCTCGGGATTCGGTTGGGGATCGGCCCCCGGCAGGTCCACTTGATTACCGTCGGTTGCGCTGCAACGCTCTGTTTGGCAAGGCGATAGGTCGGCACGATGCTGCCTCATTGCTCGATGGACGGCCCGCCGCAGCGATTTGCGCTTCGGTACCGCCGCGCAAGCTAGGCGGCGAATCGTCTACGAACGCTTAACCGAAAGCTGTGGGCCCGCAGCGATCGAAACCTTTGGCAAAGCCGGACGGCGCGCGGGGTGTCGAGAAATGGTGCTGTCGTGCTCGCCAAACCTATCCGCTCCGGCTAAAAGGCAACATCGACAAGTACCGAGCCGCCATGCCCGAGCATTTTTACCGAATCAAGCGTCTTCCCCCATATGTCTTCAGCGAGGTCAACGCGCTCAAGGCCAAGGCCCGAGCCGCTGGCCGCGACGTGATCGACCTTGGCATGGGCAACCCCGACGGTCCGACCCCCGCACATATCGTCGCCAAGTTGATCGAGGCGGTGCAGAATCCGAAAACCCATGGATATTCGGTGTCGCGCGGGATCGCCGGACTGCGCCGCGCCTGCGCCGCTTATTATGAACGCCGTTTTGGGGTCGAACTCGATCCCGAACGCGAGGTCGTCGTCACCCTTGGGTCAAAGGAGGGCCTCGCCAATCTGGCGCAGGCGATCACCGCCCCCGGCGACATCGTGCTGGTGCCGAACCCCTGCTATCCGATCCACGCCTTCGGCTTTATCATGGCGGGAGCCTCGGTGCGGCATGTCCCGGTCGGCCCCCAATTCGACTTTCTCTCCGAACTCAAGAAAGCGGTGCGGCACAGCATCCCCGCACCGCTTGCGATCGTCTTGAATTTTCCCGCCAACCCGACGGCGCAGACCGTCGATCTCGATTTTTACGGCGAGATCGTTGCCTTCTGCCGTCGACACGAGATCGTCGTATTATCCGACCTCGCCTACGCGGAAATCTATTTCGACGGCACGCCGCCGCCCTCGATCCTTGAAGTGCCGGGGGCGCGCGACATCGCGGTCGAGTTCACCTCGCTCAGTAAGACCTATTCGATGGCCGGCTGGCGCATCGGATTTGCGGTCGGCAACGAGCGGCTCATCGCGGCGCTGTCGCGTGTCAAATCTTATCTCGACTATGGCGCCTTTACTCCGATCCAGGTAGCCGCGACCGCGGCGCTGAACGGCCCGCAGGAATGCATCGCCGAGATCCGAGCACGATATCAGGCGCGCCGCGACGTCGTCATCGACGGCCTGCATCAGGCGGGCTGGGATGTTCCGCCGCCGGCGGCGACAATGTTCGCCTGGGCGCCGATCCCGCCGAAGTTTCGCGCCGTCGGCAGCCTCGCCTTTTCAAAGCTGCTGCTCGAGCGCGCCAATGTCGCGGTGTCGCCCGGTATCGGGTTTGGCGAATATGGTGAGGGCTTTGTTCGCATTGCGCTCGTCGAAAACCGCCAGCGGCTGCGTCAGGCGACGCGCAACATCAAGGCCTTTTTATCGGGCCGCAACAGCGCCGGCGTCGTCGACGTCAGCCAGCATTTCGCCGCCGCGCCCCCTCCCTGACCCTCCCCCGCTTGCGGGGGAGCGAAGGGTGGGGGAAGCCCGGCGCTCACGCCCGCGCTTGACCGCCGGCTTGCTTTGCCGGGTCGGTGGTTCTCGTTCGACGTCGGCTCGAGGAAGCCGCTCCGCTCGACTCGCTCGGCAACGGCACGCCCGCGGCCTCAAGGGCGGCGCGTTGGCGGGCGGCGAGGGCGGTCTCGTCGAACGCCTCGATCAGTTCGTGGAACAGCCGGTGCCAGTTGATCTCGGCCCGCAAATGCAGGAACACAGAGCCGAGCCCGACCGCCGCGCGGTCCATAAACACGAATTCACGCGGCGGCCGCACTCCTCCCAAACGCCGGATATCGCGATGCACGCTCTCGACGACGGCGGCGCCGTCCACCCCGTCACCTTTCTCCTGAATCCGTCGCGCCCGGTCGTCGAGCAGCGGCCCGTAGACGTAGAGCGCCCAGCGATTCAGCACCTCGATCATCTCGGCCGACAAATCACCAAAGCCCCAGCGCCGGTAGGCATCGACGGCCAGTTCGCGATCGCCCCGCTCGAGTGCATGGTAAAGATCGATAACGCCGCGGACGAATGAGGCGTGAAACACCCGAATACAGCCGAAATCTAGGAGATTGACGGTGCCGTCCGGGGCCACCGTGTAATTGCCGAGATGCGGATCGCCGTGAATGACGCCGTAGTGGTAGAACGGCACATACCAGATGCGGAACATGCGCAAGGCGATCTCGTTGCGCCGGGCAAGCCGCGCTTTCGCAGTCTCCAGGATCGGCGCGCCGTCAAGCCAGGTCATCGTCAACAGGCGGCTGGTCGACAACTCGGAATAGGGTCGCGGCACCGCGACCTTTGCCTCGCCGCCGAGGATGGCACCGTAGAGCCGCATGTGCGTGGCCTCGCGCCGATAGTCGAGTTCCTCGCGCAGGCGCTCGGCGATTTCGGCGTGAATCTCGGCGGTGGTGACCGCACGGTCGTAGCGTTCGTAGAGGCTCATCGCGAGCTTCAGCTGACGCAGATCGGCTTCGACCGCCGAGGCCATGTCGGGATACTGCAATTTGCACGCAAGCGGAGTACCCTCGAGTGCGACGGCACGGTGCACTTGTCCAAGCGAGGCAGCGCGCGCGGCGGTTTTCTCGAAGCTGCGGAACTTGTTTTGCCAATCGGGCCCGAGTTCGCCCGCCATGCGCCTTCTGACAAACGGCCATCCCATCGCCGGCGCGTTCGCCTGCAATTGGATCAGCTGATCGACATATTCCTTGGGCAAGGCATCGGGGATCGTAGCCAGGAGCTGCGCCACCTTCATCAGCGGACCTTTGATGCCCCCGAGTGCGGCCTTCAGATCGGCGGCATGCCGCCTGCGGTCGACCGCGATGCCGAGGTAGCGTTCGCCCGCCAACCGTGCGCCAAGCCCCGCCATCGCGGTCGAGACTTGCGCGTACCGCCGCACCCGCCCGGTAAAGGTGTCGTCATCGCTCATCGGCCCACTCTTGCCCGTTCACCCGCTCCGCCCCCAGGCCAGAGGGGAGAAGAGAGATACAATTCCGGCACCGATAAGTCGTGCCATGACGCAGATCTAGCCAAAAACGTACAGCCTAAACGAATGGCGCCGTCCTTCGGATGGTCGCCATCGCCCTCACCCGAGCGCTTCGAGTTCGTCGATGAAACCGGAGACGACCGAGAGCCCTTTCGACCAGAAGGCGGGGTCGGAAGCATCGAGGCCGAAGGGGGCGAGCAATTCCCTGTGGCGCAAGGTGCCGCCGGCCTTCAGCATGGCGAGATAGCGTTCGGCGAAACCCTGATGCGCGTCCTGGTAGACCGCATAGAGCGAGTTCACCAAACAGTCGCCAAAGGCATAGGCATAGACATAAAAGGGCGTATGGATGAAATGCGGTATGTAGGACCAGTAATGGCGATAGACGCCGTCGAGGCGCAGCGCCGGCCCGAGGCTTTCGCGTTGTACTTCCAGCCATAGCTCGGCGACCCGGTCGGGAGTGAGTTCGGCCCCGCGGCGCTCCTCGTGCAATCTGATCTCAAAGGTGGCAAAGGCGATCTGGCGCACGACCGTGTTCAGCATGTCCTCGACTTTCGCCGCCAGCATCAGCTTGCGGCGCGCGGGTTCGGTCTCGCGCGCGAGTAGTGCCCTGAAAGTCAGCATCTCGCCAAACACCGAAGCGGTCTCCGCCAGGGTCAACGGCGTGTCCGCCATCAGACAACCCTGACCTCTGGCCAGCATCTGATGGACGCCGTGGCCCAGCTCAT
>JAFAHP010000710.1 GCA_019237175.1 Alphaproteobacteria bacterium | reverse complement strand
AAGGTGCACAACCTTGTCGTCTGCACGTTGTGCTCCTGTTATCCCTGGCCGGTTCTCGGCTTGCCTCCTGTCTGGTACAAGTCCGCGCCCTCGAAACCATTCTGAGCAAAAAAGGCTATGTCGATCCAGCCGCGCTCGATCAGATCGTCGACGCGTTCGAGACCCGCATCGGCCCACGCAACGGCGCCAAGATCGTCGCCCGCGCCTGGATCGACCCCGATTTCAAGCGCCGGCTCTTGGCCGATGCGACCGAGGCGGCGAATTCGCTCGGTTATGTGAGCCCGGTCGGCAGTCATCTGATCGCCATAGAGAACACCCACGAGACCCACCATCTTGTTGTCTGCACGTTGTGCTCCTGCTATCCGTGGGAGGTATTGGGGCTGCCGCCGGTCTGGTACAAATCCGCACCCTACCGTTCGCGCGCGGTCATCGACCCGCGCAGCGTGCTTGCCGATTTCGGCCTCAGCCTGCCGGCCGAAACCGAGATCCGCATCTGGGATTCGACCGCTGAGACGAGGTTCATCGTCATTCCGATGCGTCCGGCCGGGACCGAAGGATGGAGCGAGGAGCAATTGGCCGAGCTCGTCACCCGCGACAGCATGGTCGGCACCGGCCTTGCGAAGGCACCACAGGAGGTCACGGCGGCATGACCAACTCGATCCACGATATGGGGGGTGTGCATGGGTTTGGTCCGGTCGTGGCCGAGCCCAACGAGCCGCAGTTCCACGCCGATTGGGAGAAGCGTGTTCTTGCGATGGTGCGCGGGATGGGTGCCACCGGGCAGTGGACGCTTGATGAATTCCGTGCCTCGCAGGAGCATCTTCCGCCCTTGACCTATCTCGCTTCATCCTATTTCGAACGTTGGTGCCGGGGATTGGAGCGACAGGTCGTCGCGCACGGCCTGGCAGGCGAGGACGAGTTAGCGGCAGGGCATTCGTTGCGCGAGGGCAAGCGGCTCAACCGCAAGCTGACGCTGGACGACGCGAAAGCGAACCGCTATCCGCGCTTCGACCGCCCGGCCCCGGCGCCGGCACGCTTCAGAGAGGGCGACCGGGTGCGCACCAAGAACCTCAACCCGGTGACCCACACCCGATTGCCGCGTTATGCCCGCGCCAAAACCGGCACGGTCGAAGCGATCCGGGGCTGCCATGTGTTTCCCGACACCGCGGCACTCGGCCAAGGCGAAAATCCGCAATGGCTTTACACGGTCGTGTTCTCGGCCCGCGAATTGTGGGGCGAGGACGCCGATCCCCGTCTGCGGGTGTCGATCGAGGCCTTCGAGCCCTATCTCGACCCGGCATGAACGAGGCTTGGCGCGTCGCCGCCGGGACCCCCGGGATCCCGGAAGGTCCGGACGGCCCGGTGTTCAACGCACCATGGGAGGCGCAAGCCTTTGCCTTGGCGCTCGCACTCTATCGACGCGGGGTCTTCACCTGGCCCGAATGGGCCGCAACCCTCGCCGACGAGATCAAGCGCGCCCAGGCTGCCGGCGACCCGGATACCGGCGGGACCTATTACCATCATTGGCTCAATGCGCTTGAACGGATCGTCGCCGAGAAGGGCGCGGCCGACCAGTCGACCCTTGCCCGCTACCGCGTCGCCTGGCGGCGCGCGGCGCTGCGCACGCCGCACGGCGCGCCGATCGCGTTAAGCGACGAGGATTTTCCGCAGCATACAAGGGTGGAATAGTAGGGTGGAATAGCGCGAGGCGCGCATTTCATGGCCCTGCCCGCGGGTTGTGGCAAATGGCGGAATACGCTGCCGAGGCTGGGCAAGAATTCTCCGCGACCGATCCATTCGGCTTCCTGGGCGCATAGCTGCGCGGGTGCGCTTTTCGACCCTCGCGCAATCGCGTTTCAGCGAATGATGTTCATTCCGAGTGCGTCGTGATCCCTGATCTCAACCTGAATAAAACAGCTAAAACAGGGAGGGACGAGAACCGCGGGTGAACCCTGAAAGGATGACCGCCAGCGGCGTTGCGGTTGGTCCAAGCTTTCGGCAAGAGATGCTTTATAATGGCGGAGGCTCACCAGCGTACCACGACAAAGACAGGGTGACATGGCAATCGATTATCGGCACGCGATCCCGAACAATGTCGGGCTCGACGACAACCGCGCATTGCAGCGCGCACTCGCACATTGGCAGCCGCACTTTCTCGACTGGTGGCGCGAGATGGGGCCGAGTGGATCGCGCAACCACGAGGTCTATCTGCGCACCGCGGTCGCCGTCGATGCCGAGGGCTGGGCGAAATACGGCATGGTGCGGATGCCGGAGTACCGGTGGGGCATCTTTCTCGCCGATCCGGTTCCCGACCGGCGGATCGGCTTTGGCGACTCGTTTGGCGAGAGGACGTGGCAGCAGGTGCCGGGAGAGCACCGTGCCAATCTGCGGCGGCTGATCGTTACGCAGGGGGATACCGAGCCCGCGTCGGTCGAGCAGCAGCGGCTCTTGGGGCTGACCTGCCCGTCGCTCTACGATCTGCGCAACCTGTTTCAGGTCAATGTCGAGGAAGGCCGCCATTTGTGGGCCATGGTCTATCTGTTGCACGCCTATTTCGGCCGCGACGGCCGCGAGGAAGCCGAAGAATTGTTGGCCCGCCATTCGGGCGATCTCGACAAGCCGCGGATCCTCCGCACCTTCAACGAGCCGATTGCCGACTGGCTGAGCTTTTTCCTGTTTACCTATTTCACCGATCGCGATGGCCGCTACCAGCTGAAATGCCTCGCCGAGAGCGCCTTCGACCCGCTATCGCGCACCTGCCGCTTCATGCTGACGGAAGAGGCCTATCACATGTTTGTCGGCCGCACCGGCATAACGCGCATCGTCAAGCGGACGCTCGAGGTCATGAAGGCCCTCACGAGCGAGGATCCAGCCGGAATTCGAGATGTCGGTGCCATCGATCTGCCGACCTTGCAGCGCTACATGAATTTCTGGTTCAGCTCGTCCTTGGATTTGTTCGGCACCGAGATTTCGTCGAATGCGGCGACCTATTTTGCGAGCGGCCTCAAAGGCCGGCCGGATGAGGCGCAATTCACCGACCATGTGGCATTCGACGAGCGCTTTGTCGTCGAGATGCCCGATACCGAGGGTGGTGTCGTCTCTGAGGCGGTGCCGATGCGCAACGCGATCAACGAGGTGACGCGCACCGCCTATATCGCCGATTGCAATATCGGGGTTCGGCGATGGAACCGGATGATCGCCGAAGCCGGCTACGACTTCCGGTTTACCCTGCCGAGCCCGCGCTTCCGCCGGTCGGTGGGATTATGGGCCGACATTGATACCGATCCGCAAGGGCGACCGGTCTCCGCCGAGGAATGGACAGCGCGGCACCGGGAGTGGCTGCCGAGCCCCGAAGACCGTGCTTTTGTTGCCGCGCTGATGCAGCGCGTTACCGAGCCAGGCAAGATCGCCGGGTGGCTTGCACCCCCCGAGATCGGCATCGACAACCTTCCGGCGAATTACGAATACGTCCGCCTCAACTAACCCACGCGCCGCGCAAAGCGAGTCCCTCCCCCATCGAGGGGGGCGGGAACAACTTGACGATCTCTGAACACCGTGGCGCTCCTGGAAGAGGAGAGCCGAACCCGCTCGGCACCAAGGAGCAAGAACCCGATGACGATCGCGCCACAATATTGTAGCGATACTTTCACGTAACTCAATTAGTGGTAGGATCGCGAAAAGTCGGATGGTTACCGGGGAGAGGCGGATGGGAAAGCGGTGGGTCAACGCCGGATCGGTCGTCCATCTTGCCGAAGTGGGATATGCGGTTTCCGCGGTGACCGACGACCAGCGCGAGCAGAGCTGGCGCCGCAAAATCCGCCCACACAGCGACGGCCAGCATCGGCTGATG
>JAFAHP010000409.1 GCA_019237175.1 Alphaproteobacteria bacterium | reverse complement strand
CCGGCCCGGCGCAGCGCACGGATCGCGGTCGGCGAGGTATGAAAGATGTTCACGTCAAGCTCTTCGGCGATCCGCCAGGGCCGACCGGCGTCTGGGTAGGTGGGCACACCCTCGTAGATGACCGAGGACGCCGCCAGAACGAGCGGGCCGTAGACGATGTAAGAGTGCCCGGTAATCCAGCCGATGTCGGCCATGCACCAATAGACGTCTTCGGGATGAATATCCTGGATGTATTTTGAGGTCCCCGCCACATAGGCAAGATAACCGCCGGTGCTGTGCTGGCAGCCTTTCGGCCTACCGGTGGTTCCACTCGTGTACATCAGGAATAAAGGCGCCTCTGCCGGCATCGACTCTGGTTCGATGCGCCGGCCGCGATAACGCTCGAGCAGATCGTTGACGATGTAATCGCGGCCCGGCACCAATGGTTTCGGGCTCGAATATTTACCCGGATGCCGTTCCCAGATTAGCACTTTCTCGACGGCCTGGCCCTGCTCTCTCGCATCCTCGACGGCAATGTCCGCCTTGTCCTTGTGGTCCTGCAGACTGCCGTTGCGGTAGTAAGCATCCATCGTGATCAGGACGCGGCTGCCGGAATCAACAATCCGGTCGGCGCAGGCCTTGCCGCTGAAGCCGCTGAACACCTGGGAATGGATCACGCCCAGCCGCGCACAGGCGAGCATCGCGATCGGGGTTTCCGCTACCATCGGCAGGTGCAAAGTTGCCCGATCGCCGGCCTTTAGCCCGCAGAAATCGCGCAACAGTGCCGCAAATTCGTTCACCCGGGCATACAGCTCCTGAAAGGTCATGTGCTGTATCGGCTCATTTTCCGGTTCCGGGACGAAATGGATCGCAGTTTTGTTCTTGTTCTTTGCTAAATGGCGGTCAATGCAGTTGTAGCTTGCATTCAGCCGTCCTCCAACATACCAGGACCAAAAGGGAGGATTGCTGGTATCCAGCGTGATGTCCCATCGTTTGTACCAGTCCAGCAGTTCGGCGTATTCATTGAAACATTCTGGAAATTTGTCGAGCCCAAACCGCTCGTGGACATTTTTGTCGGTTAAATTTGCCTGAGCAATGAATTCGTCGGTCGGATAATAATATTGTTCCTCTTGCCAATGGACGGCAATTTCAGCCTCGGATACGTCGCTCTGCTGTTCCATGCCCTTCTCCCGGGAAACTGAGGACAATGCGGCTTTGCCCCGGATCTCTCATACGGCAGTGCGCATCGGGGCAAACTCCAGTCTCTCCCGCCGCCATCAAGCAAACGGACCCCGGACTCCCGATGCTCCGGCAGTTTATGCGCAAGGCGATGAAATTCAAAGCGCTCGCGGAGCCTCGCGCGGCGACCCACCCCAAGTTTGCCCAGAGCGCGCCGCCGTGCAGCAGGGAGGCTTATTCGGCCAAGCCGGGCGCCTACAAGATCCCTTGCAGGAGCTCCGCGCGGGCGGGGGCGGTATGATGGCTGATGCGTGTCGCCAGCAATGCCGCCTGCGTGCGGTTGACGACGTGAAGTCTTCGGATGATCTGTTTTACATGCGCCTTTACCGTGCTCTCGGACATTCCCAGCGCATCGGCGATCAGCTTGTTCGATTTGCCCTCGGAAATCAAAGCCAAGACGTCGCGCTGCCGCCGCGTCAGCACCTGCCGCGGCGAACGTTCCGTTTCGGACGCCGCCCCGTCCCTGTCCGGTTCGGTGAGTACCAGCGGAACGAACGACCCGCCCGCTCGAACCCGCTCGAGCGCCCCGATGAGCACCTTAAGGCCATTGCTCATCGGCAGAAACCCTTTGGCGCCCGAGCGCAGGATCATCCGCGCCCGCTCCGCATCATCGCACTCGGCGATCGCCAAGATCGGGGTGTCCGCCGCGGCGGCGGCCAACAGCGCGAGATCGACCAGATCGATCTGCCAACTCGTCGCAGCGCCGATAAGGATGACCGAAAACCCGGCACCCTGCCGCAGCGCTCGTATCAGATCCCCGGCCGCTTCAAAATCGGTCACGCGCCACCGCCGCGGTTGCTGGCTCAATGCGAGCCTGAGGCAGTCGCGCCTAAGCGCACTGCGATCGACGATCGCCAGATGGCGCCGGTGTTGGTCGCCCATCGCCGCCTCCGGTGTGACCCGATCGGCGCCTATCCTGCTGATAACGCTCAGCCCATTGTTGCCGTCCAACGCGGCCCCCATTAAGCTTTAGTTGTGCGCGCTAAAGATTGCGCATTTTTCCGGTCAAGGTCGGTAAAAATTTGTAACCCGATGTAACAGATCGTTAAAAGATATTGACTTTCTCTAATGGCTGATGCCGCAGTCGTACGCTCGCGCAAGTTTGGTTAATACATGTCAAACCGGGGCGATGTCCCCGTGACATTAATTTGCCACAGGAAGCCCACCCGGGCCAACATTCGGACCCGATTGCGCGGTAGCCAGCGCTGTTGACCGGACGATTCCGTCCGCGCCAAAAGGCTTTCGGGCTGATACCGTAACGCGGGATCTGAATTCGGAGGCAGCATGGAATATGGTTTTGGCGCACCGGTCAGCGGCGCTCTTTCGGCGCCCCACGATCTTGCGCGAATCGCCGCGGAAGGCGAGGCAATGGGATACGACTATGCGACGATCAGCGACCATGTGGTAATCCCCCGTGACATCGAGGCCCGCTATCCCTACAGCGATACCGGCGAGTTTCCCGGTCGCTCGCGAGGTGATCGACACGAGCAACTGATCGCGGCTGCCTTTATTGCTGGGAAGACATCACGCCTGCGGCTCGTGACCTCGGTCACCGTCGTGCCGCATCGCCCCGCAGTATTGCAAGCCAAGATGCTGGCGACGATTGACGTTTTGTCGCAAGGTCGGCTGACCTTCGGCATTGGCGCCGGCTGGATGAAGGAAGAATTCGCTGCGCTGGGCGTCCCACCCTTCCCGGAGCGCGGCGCTGTAACCGACGAGTACCTGATGGCCTGTCGCGAGTTGTGGACCAACGACAATCCGCATTTCGAAGGGAAATACGTTAAATTCGCCAACATCCGGTTTGAGCCCAAACCGGTGCAGCGACCGCACCCGCCGATTTGGGTCGGCGGAGAGAGCGGGCCGGCATTGCGCCGCACGGCGCGGCTCGGTGACGGCTGGTATCCGATCGGCACCAATCCCCGGCATCGGCTCGATTCGATCAAGCGGTTTGCCGCCGGCGTGGAAAGGTTGCGCCGGCTGGCCCGTGAAGCGGGGCGGGATGCGGCAGCGATCGCGCTCGCCTATCGGGTAACGAGTTGGGGCAAAGCGCTGCCGGCTCATGCCGACGATGGCGAGAGGCGATTGTTTTCGGGTGAGATCACCGACATCATTGGCGATCTCAGAGCATTGCGCGCTCTCGGTGTCGACCATGTCGATTTCAGCTTTGACGGCGACACGGCCGATGTGATGATCGCCAATATGCGCCGTTTTCGCGAAGATGTACTGAGCAAAGTGTAGGCGGTGTACAACGGCAGCTCATAGAAAGAGAGAACCGTCATCCTCGCCGACGTGAAAAACCCAGGCCGGAACAGCAGAAGGGGCGGTGCGCTCTCGCTGGGATACTTCACTTTGCTTGCGGTGATTACTCCAGATCGTGAACCAGCAACGACAGGAGATGCGATTGCTTAAACTCGGATATAAGGCATCGGCCGAACAACTCGGACCGAACGAGTTGCTCGACTTCTCGTACCTGGCCGAAGAAGTCGTGTTCTATTCTGTCTTTGTCAGCGATCATTTCCAGCCGTGGAAGCACACCGACGGCCATGCCCCCTCGGCGCTGGCTTGGCTCGGTGCGCTCGGCGCGCGCACGCGGCGGGTCGTGATCGGCACCAGTGTCTTGACCCCGACC
>JAFAHP010000335.1 GCA_019237175.1 Alphaproteobacteria bacterium | reverse complement strand
CGATGCGCGCCGCAAGGTCTCTGCCCATACCGAACAGGAAATGCAGAAATTGACCGGCGGGCTCGCTCTGCCCGGGCTGAAACTGCCGTTTTAACTGGCCTGCGCGCCGTCGCGCGCAATTTTGCTCCATGATATCATTACATTTGTCACACCGGCGAAGGCCGGTGCCCATGGTTGACATGGATCCCGGCCTGCGCCGGGATGACAAGAACAGAAAAGCTTCGCTTCGGGTACTTTACGGTCGGTGTCAACGATTGCTCAGACGAGGCAGCTTTTTCTCCGAGTATTTTGTCCCGTGGCGGCCACTTGTCTGAACTCGACGCGCTGATCCAGCTGCTCGCCAAATTGCCCGGGCTTGGACCACGCTCGGCGCGGCGCGCGGCGTTGCATCTGATCAAGCGCCGCGAAACCCTGATGATGCCGTTGGCTTTGGCCCTGACGCACGCGGCTGAAGCGATCCGGCCGTGTCCGGTATGCGGCAATCTCGACACCCTCGAACCCTGTGCCATCTGCCGCGACCCTGAGCGCGACAACACCGCGATCTGCGTCGTCGAAGACCTGGCGGATCTGTGGGCGCTCGAACGGACCGGCGCCTATCGCGGCCGCTATCACGTACTGGGCGGCACCTTGTCGGCGCTCGACGGCGTCGGACCCGAGGATCTGACGATCGACCGCCTCTTGGCGCGCGTCAAACCGGATCAGGAGCTGATCCTCGCGCTGAACGCGACGGTCGAAGGTCAGACCACGGCGCATTACATCGCGGACCGGCTTGCCGGCAGCGGGGTCAAACTCTCGCGCCTCGCCCAGGGTGTTCCGATCGGCGGCGAACTCGACTATCTCGACGACGGCACGCTCACCGCCGCGCTCAACGCTCGCCGCGCGTTATAGTTGGTCAAATTCGACGCCGGGCGACGTCCGGCGAAAGCAACCTAGGGCAGCAGATTGACGGCGGCGATTGCCGCTGCACCGGCGAGCAGCGCTCCGCCGAGCGGCCGGCCGAGACGGGCCCCCCATGACAGGTTTTTTTCGATCGCCATGATCAGGCCGATAGCCAGCATCCAGCCGAAATTCCCGGTACCGACGACAAACATCAAGAGCATGATCGCCCAGCAGCAGCCGACGCAAAAGACGCCATGGTCGAGCCCGAGCATCAGTGCGTTGCGCATCGGTTTCGGCCCGCGCCAGTGCTTGACAACAAAGCTCAGCGGGGTTCGGCATTTCGCCAGGCAATGATATTTGAGGGCGCTGAACTGGAACAACCCGGCGACCGCAAATATCCCCGCGCCGATGGCCCAGCCATTGAACAGCATCCATTGCGAGCGCTGGGCGGCGCTCTGCAATGTCATGCCGAGCAGATGAGCGGTGACGCCAAAACCTGTCCACACGATCAGATAGCCGCCGATCACCAGCGCCATCAGGCGGTTTCGATCGCGCCGCCCCGACACCACCCGGTCAAATCGGTTCAGCAGCGGTATAATCGTCGGCAGCATCATGGCCGCAATCATCAACAGCCAGCCGCCGACATCCAGCAACAATCGCACGAGCGCCTCGCCGCCCGGCAACGCGGTGCACCACGCCAAAGACGCGCCGGGACCGACCCCCCAGCCGCCATGACCGAGATAGCGCCCATAAGGACTGCTGCCGAGCAGCCACAATGCGGCCCAAGCGAATAGGGTCAGCGCCGCAGCGAGAGGCAAAAAGCCCCGCTGCGCCGCTGCGCGAACCGCACCAACCGTCACGGCGACGGCTCAGCCGTCAAAGACAAAGGTGCTCTGCAGCGCGTTATGGCCGCTCATATCGAGATCGTGGCCGAGCCCTGCATGCTTGGAGCGATAGCGGGTCGCCTTGCCGACAAAAACCGGGGCGCCAGGAACCGTGGAAAAGATCGTGTTGCTGAGCGTCGTGGTCGAGCCGTCCGGACCTTTATAGGGTTCGAGTTCGGCGTGGCTGACCTCGCCGACCGTCAAGGTTCCGCGGCCGCCCTCGACGTCAAAACGGATCGGCGTGCGCTCGACGCTGACGACCTCGCCGACGAGTTTCGCGAAGTCGGCAATCGGCCCACCGAGCTTTCCGGTATAGACGTTCAGCAACGCCTCCTGCTGCGCGTCCGTGGCTCCGTGGTCCAAATAGAACGCAACTCGGAAGTTGCCGTTGAGGACATTGCCCGGAATGTGGGACACCAGCGCCACTGTTCGCCCGGCGACATCCACGCCGTTGATGGTCCCGCGGTCGAAGTGATAGGCGAGAACCGAGTCGCACGTGCCGTTATCGGGATCTTCTCCGATCCAGCACGGACACAGCACGCGGCAGTCGCAGACTTCGAGCAACCGCCCTTCGAGATGATAAGCCATCGCCGACCCCCCTGTCTGGTGGTTCTTTGCGTCTTCATGTTGGCAGCACGGTCGACTGCGGTCAACGCGGCACGTGAGGCGGCCGAAATGCGACGGATCGAGGGCGCTGTTGCAATTTGCGGGCAGGTGCTAATCATCGGTGACTGTCTCGGTGCGGCAGACCGGGATCAGCACAAATTCGCGTGTAACCATTGCCGTTGGGGAGGATCGCAATGAATACGGCTTGGCCGAGACCATCCGCGCTGCTGCCTGCAGCGATATTGACGGCCGTAATGGCGCTGTCGCTGTCGTGGCCTGCAGGCGGGCAACAAACACCGGCCACCCCGCCCGCCGCCACAGGGCCGGCGGCGCAACCGGCGGTACCCGCCCCGGCGCCGGCGCCGTCATGGGCGCAGGCCCGACCGCAGAACGCAGCGGCTGAGACGCTCGCACCGCAAGTGGCGCCGCCTCTCCCAGCCCCGGTCGACCGGCTGCCGCTCGCCGAACTCAAGGTGCCAAAGAACTTTCGTCTCGAAGTCTATGCCGGCGGCCTGGCGAACGCGCGTTCGATCCGCATCGGCGACAAGGGAACCGTTTTTGTCAGCACCCGCACCCTCGATCGCGTCTATGCGGTCGTCGACAGAAACGGCAAGCGCGAGGTCAGGGTGCTGGCGCGGGGGCTGAATTCGCCCAACGGCATCGCCCTTCACGACGGCACGCTCTACATCGCAGAGATCAACCGAATTTCCAAAATCGACAATGTCGAGGAGCGGCTCGACAACCCGCCCAAGCCCGCGGTCATCTACAGCGACCTGCCGAACGTCGCTCCGCACGGCTGGAAGTTCCTGACGGTCGGACCGGACAACAAGCTCTATTTCAACATCGGCGCGCCATGCAACATTTGTATGCCGCCGCCAACGCATGCCCAGCTGCGCCGCATCAATCTCGACGGCAGCGGCGCCGAAGTCGTGGCGCGAGGCATCCGCCAGGTCGTCGGCATGGACTTTCACCCGGTGCTGAAGCAGCTTTATTTCACCGAGAACCAGCGTGACTGGATGTCGGAGAACGAGCCCCAGGACAAGCTGAACCGAGTGCTCCACCCGGGCCAGGACAATTTCGGTTATCCCTATTGCGACGGCGGGGATATTGCCGACCCGATTTATGGCTGGGGTCACAGCTGCGACGAGTTCACCAAGCCGATCGCCCAGCTCGGACCACATTCAGCACCGCTCGGCATGCGCTTTTACACCGGGCATATGTTCCCGCGCGAATACGACGGTGCGATCTTCATCGCGCGCCACGGCTCATGGAATAAGACCAAAAAAATCGGCGGCGACATCGTGGTCGCCAAGCTCAATACCGATGGGACGGTCAGATCGGTGCAGCCGTTCATCACCGGCTTTCTGCAAAACAACAAATATGTCGGGCGGCCGGTAGACGTCGAAGTGATGAAAGACGGCTCGATGTTGATTTCAGATGACTGGAACGGCGCGGTCTATCGTCTGACCTACGGCACGACGCGGGTCAGCTCGCGGCGATAAGGATCCTTATGGCGCACGGCGTCGCGGCCCCGGCACTTGCCGCGATCCTGCTCGCTGGGGCGGTTCCCGCTTCGGCTGCGGCTCCGCCCGCAAAGCTTGAGGTCTGCCTCGCCTGCCATGGTACCAACGGTCAGTCGCAAACAGAGAATGTCCCCTCGCTTGGCGGCCTGCCGTCGCAATACGTTCTGACTCAGCTCTTCATGTTCCGCGAGGAGCTGCGCCAGGTCGAGCCGATGACCGATCTCACCAAAGGTTGGGCCGATGCCGATCTGCAGCAATCCGCCGATTTCATCGCCGCTCTGCCGCCGCCAAAGCCGCCAAAAGCGCCGGCTGATCCGGTGCGGATGGCGCGGGCACGCGCGCTCGTCGAGCAGAGCCATTGCAACGTCTGCCATCGACCGGATTTCTCGGGCGAGCAAAACGTCCCGCGGCTCGCCGACCAGCGCGAGGATTACCTGTTGAAAGCGCTGCGCGGCTACAAAAGCGGCACTCGCCACGGCTATGAGCCGACGATGGCCGAGGCGCTACAGCCGGTCGACGACGCGCAGCTGGTCGAGCTCGCCTATTACTTGTCGCATTTGCGCTAACGCGTCGGTTTGCGCCGGCGGAGGGGCGGCAAGATCAGAACTGGTCGGGATCGAAGTCGAGAACCACCGCACCGCCGCGAACGCCCGCCAGATATCCAGGTGCCGATGCCAGAAAATGATCGGCATAAAAGCGCGCGGTCG
>JAFAHP010000270.1 GCA_019237175.1 Alphaproteobacteria bacterium | reverse complement strand
TAAATCGTATCCCGCTGCCGATTTGCGCGCCCGGCGCGCGGTTCGGATGATGCGACCGTCCGCTAACACGACAGTCAACGCGAGAACATTCTCGCGCATCGTCCCATAGCGCACGGCGTTGGTGCCGGAGGCGCGGGTTGCCGCCATGCCTCCGAGCGAGGCGTCGGCGCCGGGGTCGATCGGGAAAAACAAACCGGTGTCGCGCAAATATTCGTTTAGCTGCTTGCGGGTCACCCCCGCCTCGACGGTGGCGTCGAGATCCTCGGCGTTGACGCGGAGGATCTGGTTCATCTGCGTCATGTCGACCGAGATCCCACCTCGCAGTGCGGCGACATGACCCTCAAGCGAGGTTCCGGTACCAAACGCGATGACCGGCGTTTTGTGCTCGGCGCACAACCTCACGATGGCGGCAACCTCTTCGGTGCTGTGCGGAAAGGCGACGGCATCGGGTGCGTGAGCCGGATGATAGGATTCGTCTTTGCCGTGCTGCGCGCATATCGCCGGCGAAGTCGAAAGCCGCTCACCCAGCAGTTCTCGCAAAGCAGCGAGCAACAAGGGGTCTGGGGGATGGCGCTTCACAGCCGGTGCTGACATGGTTGGTACCCCAAAAATTGTGCGATGGGGATTTTAAGCAAGGATTACCCTGACCACCGGCGCCGGTGCAATCGCCATCGCACGCATCACGAGAGCGTTCGTGTCTCCGATGGGCTGATCGGCATTATTTAACGCCAATCGCACGCCTTAAGACGGCAGGTCCTTTCCTTTTCCCGATTGGGTTGTTTCGCTCATTGAGGAACCACACGCCAACGACTACGTCTTATCAAACATCGGCGGCGGTTTCGGGAGGTCGCGATGGCACTGAGGGCGGTCACACTCGACGACAAGTATATTCTCGACAAGGGGCGGGTTTATTTGACCGGGACCCAGGCCCTGGTCCGTCTCCCGATGACCCAACGCCAGCACGACGCCGCCGCGGGGCTCAACACCGCCGGCTTTATTTCCGGCTATCGCGGCTCGCCGTTGGGTGGGCTCGATCAGAATTTATGGAGTGCCCGCCGGTTTATCGAGAAGAACCATATCCACTTCCAGCCGGCGATCAACGAGGAACTCGGCGCTACAGCGGTGTGGGGAAGCCAGCAGCTCAATCTGTTTGCAGGCGCCAGATACGACGGCGTCTTCGCCATGTGGTATGCCAAGGGGCCTGGCGTCGACCGCAGCGGCGATGCGTTGAAACACGGCAACGCAGCGGGTTCGTCGCGTCACGGCGGGGTGCTGCTGCTCGCGGGTGATGACCATACCTGCAAGTCCTCAACTTTGGCGCATCAATCGGAATACGCGTTTATGGATGCGTGCATTCCGGTGCTGAACCCGTCCGGGGTGCAGGAAATTCTCGATTTTGGGCTCTATGGCTGGGCAATGTCGCGCTATTCCGGGTGCTGGATTGCGCTCAAGACAATCGCAGAAACGATGGACAGCTCGGCGTCGGTGGAACTCGATCCCGAGCGCACTGCCATCTTTCTACCGCAGGATTTTGAGATGCCGCCCGGCGGGCTTAACATTCGCTGGCCCGACCAGCCGCTCGAGCAAGAGTATCGGCTGCACAAGCTCAAGCTTTATGCGGCGCTCGCGTTTGGCCGGGCCAATCGCCTCGACCGCATCATTATCGACAGTCCGCGCCCGCGCTTCGGCATCGTCACGACCGGAAAATCCTATCTTGATGTCCGCCAAGCGCTTGACGATCTCGGCATCGATGACGCGCATGCCGTGGAAATCGGGTTTCGCCTCTACAAAGTCGGGATGTCGTGGCCGCTCGAGCGCGAGGGCATCCGCCATTTCGCCGAAGGACTTGAAGAGATCCTGGTGATCGAAGAAAAGCGCGCGGTCATCGAAAATCAGTTCAAAGAGCAACTCTACAACTGGCGCGAGGACGTCCGTCCGCGCGTCATCGGCAAGTTCGACGAGAACCGCAACTGGATTTTGCCGTCGACCGGAGAATTGACCCCGGCGATGATTGCGCGGGTCATCGCCCAGCGCATCGCCCGCTTTTACACCTCGCCGCGAATTCAGGAACGCCTTGCCTTTCTCGAAGCCAAAGAACGCCAGCTCGGCGGCGGCAACGTCGTGCCGTTTGTGCGCACGCCTTATTTCTGTTCCGGCTGCCCGCACAACACCTCGACCAAGGTGCCGGTAGGCAGCCGCGCGCTCGCCGGTATCGGCTGTCATTACCTCGCCCAATTTATGGACCGCTCGACCGCGACCTTCACCCAAATGGGCGGTGAGGGGGTCCCGTGGATTGGGCAGGCGCCGTTTACCGAAGAGCGCCATGTCTTCGCTAATCTCGGCGACGGCACCTACACCCATTCAGGGATTCTGGCGATCCGCGCGGCACTCGCCGCCAAGGTCAACATTACCTACAAGGTGTTGTTTAATGACGCGGTCGCGATGACCGGCGGCCAGCCGATAGACGGCGGCTTGACCGTACCAGAGCTGACCCGGCAACTCGCCGCCGAGGGTGTCGAGCGCATTGTCGTCGTTACCGACGAACCCGACAAATACCCGCCTAACACCGATTTCGCGCCCGGAATCGCGATTCGTGACCGTGATGACCTAGACGTCGTTCAGCGCGAACTGCGCGAGATTCCTGGCGTCACCGTGATTGTTTACGACCAGACTTGCGCGGCTGAAAAGCGGCGACGGCGCAAGCGCGGCCGCTTTCCCGATCCGGCCAAGCGCGTCTTTATCAACGATCTGGTTTGTGAAGGCTGCGGCGACTGCTCAAAGACCTCCAATTGCGTGTCGGTGGTGCCGGTCGAAACCGAGTTCGGCCGCAAACGCGCAATCGACCAATCTAGCTGTAACAAAGACTATTCCTGCGTCGAGGGGTTCTGCCCGAGCTTTGTGACGGTGCATGGCGGCGGTCTCAAGAAGCGGCCGGCCGCCACCTTTGGCGAAGACGAATTGTCGCCTTTGCCTGAGCCGGCGCAACCGGCGCTGGCGGATCGAGTCTACGGGATCCTCGTGACCGGCGTCGGCGGAACTGGGGTCGTCACCATCGGCGCCTTGCTCGGCATGGCGGCGCATCTCGAAGGCAAAGGCTGCACCGTCCTTGACATGACCGGGCTCGCGCAGAAAGGCGGTGCGGTCTTGAGCCATGTCCGCATCGCCGAAAGGCCGGAACAGATCCATGCGGTGAGGATCGCGGCCGGCAACGCCGAACTTCTTCTGGGCTGCGATCTCGTGGTGGCAGCGAGTGCCGACGCATTGACCAAACTCGAACCGGGCTACAGCCGTGCCATCGTCAACAGCCACGAAATCATCACCGGTGATTTCACCCGCAATCCCGATCTTGTGTTCCCGACGGAGGCGATGAAACGCAGCCTGGAGGCAGCAACCGGACCGGAAAACGCCGAATTTATCGATGCTACCCGGCTTGCCACCGGTCTGCTCGGCGATTCGATCGCCAGCAACCTGTTTATGCTGGGTTATGCCTACCAGCGCGGACTGGTGCCGTTATCGGCCGAGGCGCTCGAGCGCGCGATCGAGCTGAATGCCGTCGCGGTCGAATTCAACCGCAGCGCCTTCCGTTGGGGACGGCGCGCCGCCATCGACCTGGAGCTTGTCGAGGCTCGTGCAGTACCCGCAAGCGCGGTGCCGGCGAGCCATCGTCTCTCCGAAACCCTCGATCAGGTCATCGATCGGCGCGACGCGTTTCTGACCGCTTATCAGGATCGCGCTTACGCGGCCCGATATGCGGCGCGAGTGCGGCGGGTGCATGACGCCGAGGCTGCGCAAGTGCCGGGCAGCACCGCGCTGACTGAAGCAGTCGCGCGCAGTCTATTCAAACTGATGGCCTACAAGGACGAATATGAGGTTGCCAGGCTCTACACCGAGAGCGATTTTTTGAAACGCGTTTCCGATCAATTCGACGGCCCTCACGAGCTGCGCTTTCACCTCGCACCGCCGATCCTGGGCGAGCGGGACCCGCAGACCGGACATCCAAGGAAGCGCGAGTTCGGCCCATGGATGCTGAACCTATTCCGGGTGCTGGCGAGGTTGCGGCGGCTGCGCGGCACCCCCTTTGATGTTTTCGGCCGCAGCGAGGAGCGCCGCGCCGAGCGTCGGTTGATCGCCGAATACGAAGCCGTGATCGACGAAATTATCGACCGGCTGTCGACCGCCAATCATTTAACTGCGGTCGAACTCGCCGCCGTGCCGCTCGAAATCCGCGGGTTTGGCCATATCAAAGAAGCAAGCATCGCGTGCGCCAAGACAAAGGAGGCCGATCTTCTCAATCGATTGCGCACGCCGGTTGAGCCGCCCGCGTTGGCGGCGGCAGAATAGCGGTGGCTTCGAACAGGAAACTTGCTGTTTCGTCGACTGGCCCGTGCGTTGGAGGATCCGAAGCTACAATCTGATTTCCCCATAATCGAGCCCAAGCCGCACTTTGCCGATCCGCCCGAGGATCGCGGGCGTTGCCAGTGCGTGTTTCAGTCCCGTGAATATGTCGCGCAGACAGCGCTGCAGCGGGTTGGTCGCATAGACGACCGTGGTGCCGGCATTGTCGAAGGCAAATACAGTCACGTCGCGCGCCGCCCGCGTCAGCGTTTGCAAGGCTTGCATCATGTCGAGCCTGCGGTCGAGGTCGAGCTCGTGTCCGTTCGCGATCGCCTCATCTTGCGCGGCGACGAGATCGAGATAATAGCGGCGGGCGGCGTGCAATCTCCCTTCGAGTTCGCCAATTCCGAACTGCACGACGTGGTCCTCCGCTTGCACGCCTTCGGCTGCGAGCCGCTTGGTTTTGGGTGCGGCAGCGATCAGTTCGTCGAGCGCGCGCCGGGCGATGCCGCTGGCGAACGCCGCCATTCCCGGCCGGCCCAAATCGAGCAGGCCGAGCGCCGAAACGTGCCGCGGGTTGCCGTCCGGCAGAAACGGGTACTCGAACGTTCGATGCGCGGGCACGAACTTGTCCGCGATCACGTAGTCAATGCTGGCGGTTGCGCGCAGACCCATCACATCCCACGAGCCCTCCTTGATCTCGACGTCGTCCTTGGGGAGCAAATGGGCGCGAAACCACTGTTGGCCAGCGCGATCGGCAAGCGGCCCGGCGACCACGACCCATCGCGCCAGCGAACTGCTCGAGCCGAACGAAAAATCGCCAGACACCCGAAAGCCGCCTTCGACGGCGATCGACCTGGCCTTCGGCAGCAAGGTGCCCCAACAGGCGACGGGGCCGTTGCCAAACACTTCGCCGCGGGCTTTAGCCCCGGCCCCAATGTGCACAAAGGTGCTGCCGGTGTTCGAGATCAGCATGCACCAGCCGGCGGACCCATCGGCGCGCGCGATTTCTTCGGTCGCCTCGAACAGTTCGACGCCGGTACCGCCGAGCCCGCCCTCCGCTCGCGGCAGCCGAATCGAAAACAGGTTTGCGCCCAGCAAAGCCGCAACAACTTTGTCCGTGAGCCGCCCGAGCCGCTCCGAGGCGAGCGCTTCCTCGCTGATCAATCCGCTGATCGCTTTTGCCCGATCCAGCGGCCGCGTACCGTTGACTGCGAGCGCGTCATTATCAAACCGATTGTCCATGAAGATTGCCCCTGTCTCGACACCGCGGTGCGCCGTCTCCGGCCGCGCGTAGATTGTTATGAACTCGATCTTGACCCAGCAGCTGGCTTAGGTCGAGTAAACGAGTGCGGCGCCGCTCGTGTGTGAGCTGGTTCACACATGCCACCTAAATTCGTTAAACGCCGACCCCCAATTCCGCGACAGAGCCGCAGGTCGGGCGGCACGCGCAAACGCCCGGTGCTCTCAGCCGCTTTCGGTGGCGAGCGCAACAAAGCGGGTGATGCCGTCGCGCTCGATCCGCACAAGCAGCTCTTTGCGGCCGCTCTTTTTGGCGAGGGCGGCTTTCTGCTGAACTTCCTCAGGGGTCAGCACCAGCGCCGTTCCGACCGCGATCACCAGATCGCCCGGACGCAGGCCCTTTGCCGCTGCCGCGCTGTTTGCCGTGACGTCGGTCACGACAACACCTTTTGCCGTTTCCGCAAGAGAGAACTGTTTGCGCAAGTCGGCGGTCAGCCGGGCGAGCTTCAATCCGAGCGCATCGATCGTCGGCGGCGTCCGAGGTTTTTCGGGCTCGGGTGGCGGTGGTGATGCGGGACGATTTGGATCGAGCGCGACAATTTTCACATCGAAATCGTGCGATTTGCCGTCTCGCCAGATCGACAGCTTGACCATTTTATCGGGAGGCGTGTCGGCCACCAGCCTTGGCAGCTGGCGGCTGCGTTCAATTGCCTTGCTGTCGTAGGTCAAGATCACGTCGCCCGGCTGTAGCTTTGCCTGCGCCGCCGGGCCGCGCGGATCGATTGACGCGATCATCGCGCCCCGGCTTTTGTCGAGCCCGATCGCCTCGGCCATGTCGTCGGTGACCGGCTGGATCTGCGCCCCGATCCAACCGCGAGCAACTTTGCCGGTTGCCCGCAGCTGATCGATGATCGGGCGGGCCGAGGCCGAGGGGATGGCAAAACCGATCCCGATCGACCCTCCAGACGGCGAATAGATTGCGGTGTTGATGCCGATCACTTCGCCCTTGAGATTGAACATTGGCCCGCCCGAGTTGCCGCGATTGATCGAGGCGTCGGTCTGCAGGAAATCGTCGTAAGGCCCCGCATGGATGTCGCGCGCCGTCGCCGAAATGATGCCGGAGGTCACGGTTTCGCCGAGGCCGAATGGGTTGCCAATCGCCAGCACCCAGTCGCCAACCCGCGTCCTGGTCGAATCACCCCATTGCGCCGCCGGAAGCGGCGTCTTTGCCTCGACTTTCAGCAGTGCCAGATCGCTGACCGGATCGCGCCCGACGACATGAGCCTCTAACGTCGAATTGTCTGACAGCGTAACGGTAATCCGTTCGGCGTTGGTAATGACGTGGTTGTTGGTGACGATCAGTCCGGACGGGTCAACGATAAACCCCGATCCAAGCGATGCGGCTGGCGGCGCGAGGCCGTCCTGCCCACCGGGAGCGGCGCGGTCGCCAAAAAAGTCGCGAAATAGCTCGTCGAGCTGCGAACCGGGGTTGGGCACTTGTGCCTCGGCGCCCGCTTTCGGGGTCGGAACGGTACCCGCCTGCGTCGTCGAAATGTTGACGACCGCTTTGACCAACCTTGCCGCCAACTGCGCAAACAGTTCAGAAAATGGAGTACGTTCGGCCTGAGGAGTCGGGTCAGCCCGGCTCGGAATTGCGGCGACCAGAAATGACGCCAACAACGTCGCGCTGACGACGCCTGGGCGGCGGAACAGGCTCACGAACCCTTTTCCTCGCTCGCGTGGACCAGCTCAATCACGATTCTCGCGAGACAATCTGACGCTGGCGTTTCCCGCGCGCTCGATATGAAATGCTTCCCGGCTTGGCAATACGGAAGAGCCACGTGGCGACCTGCGGTCAATCGCCGCCCGGCGAACTGCTGAGAACCCTGTTTGACGCGGCCGTGGCCGCGGCGGACCCGCGACATGCGCTGATCGGGCATATGCCCGAGCCGGTGCGGGGCCGGACCGTCGTAACCGGCGCCGGCAAGGCCGCGGCGGCGATGGCTCGGGCGTTCGAGGCGCTGTGGCCAGGTCCGCTCGAAGGTTTCGTGCTTACCCGCTATGGGCATGCTATCCCGTGCGATCGCATCGAAATTCTCGAAGCCGGTCATCCCCTCCCCGATGCAGCAGGCGAGCGCGCAGCGCGTCGGATGCTCGGTCTCGCAAACGAACTTGGACCCGACGACCAGCTGATCTTTCTCGCCTCCGGGGGCGGCTCGGCGCTGCTGGCCTTGCCAGCCGCGGGGCTGAGACTGGCTGATAAACAGGCGGTGACGCGGGCATTGCTGCGATCGGGTGCCACAATCGGCGAGATCAATGCCGTCCGCAAGCACTTGTCGGCGATCAAAGGCGGTCGGCTGGCGGCTGCGGCGGCCCCGGCGCGCGTCGTCACATTGGCGATTTCGGATGTTCCGGGCGACGATCCAGGGGTCATCGCCTCCGGGCCGACAGTGCCCGACCCCACTACCCGCGCCGATGCTCTCGCAGTGCTCGCGAAATATCATATCGACAAGCCGGTTGCAGTCATCGATCGTCTTGCGGCGGGTGACAGCGAAACGCCCAAACCTGGGGAGCCGATCTTTCGGTGGACCCGCTTCGAGCTGGTCGCGAGTCCGCAAGCGTCGCTCGCCGCCGCCGCGTCCGAAGCGATGCGACGAAATATCACGCCCGTAGTACTCAGCGATCGTATCGAGGGAGAGGCCCGGGACGTCGCACGGGTTCATGCCGCGATTGCGTTCCAGTTGCGCGCCGGCGAATTCCGCGTCGGGGATCGGGCGATCATACCCCCTGCGGTGCTGTTGTCCGGTGGCGAGACGACAGTCACGGTCCGGGGTAAGGGTCGCGGGGGACGCAATGTCGAATTTCTGCTTGCCCTAGCGGTGGCGCTGGACGGCGCTGAGCGGATCTGGGCGCTGGCCTGCGATACCGATGGCATCGACGGGACTGAAGACAACGCCGGTGCCATCTTGTATCCCAGTACGATCGCGCATGGCGCGGCCCGAGGCGTCGCTGCGACCGCGGCCCTCGCCGACAACGATGGATACGGGTTTTTTGCTGCGCTGGGTGATCTCGTCGTGACCGGTCCGACGTTGACCAACGTCAATGATTTTCGGGCCGTTCTGATCGGGGCGTGAGCCGGGATCCGGCTGGGAGATCGGCATGCGGCGTCGACGTAGCGCAAAGATCGTTGCGACACTGGGACCTGCAAGCTCGACGAAAGAGCTGATTCGCGCCCTGTTCGATGCCGGTGTGGATGTGTTCCGTCTCAATTTCAGCCATGGCACCCATATCGATCACCAGGCCCGATTCCAGGCGATACGGCAGGTCGAGCGGGAAACTGGTCACCCAATTGGCATCCTCGCCGATTTGCAGGGACCAAAGCTGCGCCTCGGCACGTTTGCCGAAGGGGCAATCGAACTGGCGGCGGGGGCGCACTTTCGCCTCGATCTCGACCATCGGCCGGGGGATCAAACTCGCGCACCGCTGCCGCATCCCGAAATTTTTGAGGCGCTGGAGCCGGGAACCGAACTGCTGCTCGACGACGGCAAAGTGCGGTTGCAGGCCGAGCGGTGCGGCGCTGAATATGCCGAGACCCTGTGCCGCATTGGCGGGACGTTGTCGGACCGTAAGGGGGTCAATGTGCCGAACGCGGTCCTCCCGATGTCGGCGATCACCGAAAAGGACCGAGCTGACCTCGCTTTTGCCTTGGATCACGAGGCCGATTGGATTGCGCTGTCGTTTGTGCAGCGGCCCGACGACGTCGCCGAAGGGCGAAAGCTCGTGGCCGGTCGCGCCGGGGTGATGGTAAAGCTGGAGAAGCCGGCGGCGATCCAGCGCCTGGACGAGATTGTCGAACTGGCTGACGCAATAATGGTGGCACGCGGTGACCTCGGGGTCGAGATGCCCCCCGAGGATGTGCCAAGCGTGCAGAAGCAGGTCGTTCATGCCTGCCGGCTTGCGGGTAAGCCGGTCATCGTCGCGACACAGATGCTGGAATCGATGATCAACGCGCCGACCCCAACCCGCGCCGAGGCGTCGGATGTCGCGACCGCTGTCTATGACGGTGCCGACGCCGTTATGTTATCGGCTGAAACGGCGGCCGGACGGTACCCCGTTGAAGCGGCAGCGATGATGAATCGCATCGTCTGCCGCGTGCATGATGACCCGCTCTATCGCAGCATGCTCGCGGGAACCCGAATCGAACTCGAACACGGCGCTCCCGATGCAATCAGCGCTGCCGCCTGTCAGGTCGCGAGCATGGTCGGCGCCGCGGGGATCGTCTCCTATACCACGTCGGGAGCTACTGCTTTGCGTGCGGCGCGCGAGCGTCCGCCTATGCCGATCCTGGTTCTGACCTCCAAGCTCGGCACCGCTCGCCGCCTTGCGGTCTTGTGGGGTGCGCATTGCGTACACACGAGCGACGTTAAAAATTTCACCGACATGGTGCAAAAGGCGGTACGGATCGCGCACCGCGAAGAGATTGCCGACCGCGGACAGCGCATCGTTGTTACTGCCGGGGTTCCGTTTGGCACGCCGGGCGCCACCAATGTGTTGCGCGTCGCCTGGGTCGACCGCTAGGAGTTGCACGGTCCAGCTAATCTGCCGGCGCGCGAGAGCAACCGGCGGCTCCCCCGTTACGGTCATCGCATAATTCGGCGGGAACGCTTCCGAGCGCAGTCGATGCAGTTGCTGAGGCCGTCAGCCAAGCGCAACGCCAATGCCATGCCGGTCACGATCACTGCGAGCGCTTTGGTCGATTTTATCGATGAGGGGGAAACATGCTTCATGCGCCGCCTATCAAGAAAGGTGGTCGCAGAGACCGGCCGCTGCGCCAGAAATCGCGTCACAACGGGCAATAAGTCGAGAGTTTATGGATCTTTCGATCGTCATTCCGGTCCGTGATGAAGCTGCGAACATCGCGCCGCTAGTGGCAGAAATCGTCGCACAGCTGCGCGGGCTGACGTGCTACGAGATCATCGTTGTCGACGACGGCAGCGTAGACGGAACCGCCGCGGAAATCTTGCGCCTTGCTGCGGAATTGCCGCATCTGCGGTTGCTTCGTCATCTGCGCAGCTGTGGGCAAAGTGCGGCACTGTTTTCCGGGATCAAGGCCGCCGCCGGCGCGTGGATCGCAACGCTTGACGGCGACGGGCAGAACGATCCTGCAGATGTTCCACGACTGTGGCACCTCGCGCGAGCCGCGCCGGCAAACCCGCCGCTGCTCGTTGCCGGGCAGCGCGAGAAACGGCACGACAATTGGTCGAAACGCATCGCATCGCGGGTCGCTAACACAGTGCGCTCGCGTTTGCTTGGTGATGCAACCCCGGACACCGGCTGTGGGCTCAAGCTGTTTCCCCGCGCTTTTTTTCTCGATTTGCCGGCCTTTGATCACATGCACCGCTTTCTGCCGGCGTTGGTGCTCCGCGCGGGTGGGACAGTCCGGTCGGTGCCGGTCAACCATCGACCACGCCGCCGCGGTGCTTCGAAATACGGCCTGTTTGACCGGCTGGGCGTCGGTATCGTCGACCTTTTGGGAGTGTGGTGGCTTCAGCACCGCGCCATTCGGCCGCACCTGATGGGCGGGGAGACGCCCGTTGTCGATCCAGGTGTAACCGCCACGACGACGACAACCGTGTCTCGCATAGTATGAGCAAACGACGCAGGAGCCGCTCGCTCCCTACCGAGGCGCACCGAGTCGCACGTAATGTCGTATTAATCTTGCTGACAGCTGGAATAATCACGGCATGGCATTGGCGATCCGCACTTGATCCGGTGGCTATCAGCACCGCGGTGGGGAAGTATCCAGCGGCTCCGCTGGTGTTTCTCGGCCTGCACATTGCCGCCAGTTTGCTGTTCCTGCCTCGCACCATCCTTGCGGTTGCAGCAGGGCTGATATTCGGCATGGGGTGGGGGGTCATTTGGGCCGCCACCGGTAGCGTTCTGGGGGCGGTCGCCGGCTTTTGCATAGCTCGGTATGTCGCTTCCGGCTTTGTCGTTCGCGGTTGGCGGTCGAGCGCCGGGCCGATCCTCGACGGTATCGAGCGCGGCGGCTGGCGCTCTATCGCTGTCCTTCGGCTGGTTCCAGTCATCCCGCACAGCCTTGCCAATTATGCGCTGGGGCTGACGCGGGCTCGACTTGGTCCCTATGCCTTTGGTTCGCTTGTCGGTCAGTTGCCGATCACGATTGCGTGCGTTGATCTTGGAGCCGCGGGTGAACGGCTGGCGTTCGGCGATCCCGGTTGGGTAGCGCCGAGCCTGATCGGCGCTGCGGCACTTGCACTCTCATTGCTGATCCCGGCCGGTGCCCGGCGCCGCATCGAATAGCTTATGTCGATCGCCTTTGGCGTTGGCCCGCCGGTGGCCCAGTCGAGGAGCTCGGCGGTATGTACAACCGGCACGTCGCAACCGTGGGTCAACTGCGTAATGCACCCGATATTGCCGGTGGCGACGACAGCCGGACGGGTCCGAGCAATGTTGGCGAGTTTACGGTCGCGCAACTGGTCGGCAATCTCCGCTTGCAGCAGATTGTAGGTTCCAGCTGAGCCGCAGCAGAGGTGCCCTTCTGGCACCTCGACCACCTCGAAACCCGCCGCGCTCAACAGCGCCTTCGGCTCATTATGGAGCCGCTGACCATGTTGCATCGAGCAGGCCGAGTGGTATGCGACACGCAGCCCGCTGGTTCCGCCATGCGCGAATGGCGCCTGCAGGCCCAGCAGCTCGACGATTTCGGTCAGGTCGCGTGCCAGCGCCGCGATCCGCGCGGCGCTTTCGGCGTAGGCCCGATCCTCGCGTAGCATAAAACCATAATCCTTAACCGTTGTGCCACAGCCCGAAGCGTTGATCGCGACGGCGTCGAGCCCGGAGGTCAAGCGCTCGCGCTCCCAGGCGTCGATGTTGGCGCGGGCAAGAGCAAGCGCGTCGGCTTCTTGTCCCAGATGATGGTTCAGCGAGCCGCAGCACCCGCTCCCCGGGGTGATGACGACTTCGCACCCATGGCGGGTCAACAGCCTGATAGTCGCCTCATTGATCTCCGGCGCCAGCACGCGTTGGGCGCAGCCAGCCAGAAGCGCCACGCGCAATCGCCGGTCGCCTTCGGCCGGAAAAATGCGCCGCCGATCGGTTGATGACGCCCGCGGTACCGATGCGGGGACGAGCGCCATCATCGGCGAGATCAGGCGCGGCAGAAATCCCGCAATCGGGCGGGCGAACGCGGCGCCGCGCAAGACCAGGCGGAACAACGGCGGGCGCGGAAGCACGGTGCCAAGCATACGCCGCAATGCCCGCTCGACCCGGGGCCTGGGATAATTCTCTTCGATCCAGCGCCGGGCATGGTCGACGAGATGCATGTAATTGACCCCCGACGGGCAGGTCGTCATACAGGCGAGGCACGACAAACAACGGTCGATATGCTTGACGGTGTCGGCGCTCGGTGCGCTGGCGCCCGCCAGCATGTCCTTGATCAGGTAGATGCGGCCGCGTGGACTGTCGAGTTCGTCGCCGAGCAGCACATAAGTCGGGCAGGTTGCCGTACAAAACCCGCAATGCGTGCAAGTGCGCAAAATCTTTTCGGACTGAGCCGTGTCGGGATCCGCGAGTTGTTCTGCGGTGAAATCGGTGCGCACGGCTAGGGGCTCCGCTCGACCATTCGCCCCGGGTTCAGAATGTCACGGGGGTCAAAACTTTCCTTGACGCGAGCCGCGAGTCCCGCCAGCGCCGGCGGCTGTGGCTCGAAAACCGGGATCGCGCGCCGCAATGCTGTCGATCCCCTGATCAGCGTCGCATGGCCGGTGCCACGCCCATCCGCGCCCCGGATCGCGGCCCGGATCACCGCGGCGCCACCATCCTCGGCACCGGAAACCGCCGCCCAAACGAGCCCTCCGCCCCAATCCAGGTACCAGAGCGCATCGAGGCCGCGGGTGATTGCTTCGCCAAGCTCTGCGCCGCGTGCCGGAGCGACCGATACTCGCCACACCGCGCGGTCGGAAAGTGCCGCGAACGGTTCGACATCGCCAACGACGCGCCAGAAATTGGCCGAAGCAGCGTCGTCGAGGACGGTCGCTTCACATTCGCCGGCAAATTCGTCAAGCAATCGCTCGCGGCGATAGGCGACCGATGGCTCCGGCCCTTCAAGACGAAGTGCCACCATCTCCGCTGCCGCCCACCCAACCCTCCCCCGCTCGCGGGGGAGGGTTAGGGAGGGGGTCGCAGGCATATAAGCGGCGGCGGATACCTCGTGCGGCGAAGCGAGCGCGCGGCGCATCACCGCCACCCCGGTGCGAGGATTGAGGCCGCACAGCGCGACGGTGGCGACGTGCTCCGGCTGCGGGAGCACTTTGACCGTCACCTCCTCGAGCGCGGCCAAGGTGCCGTAGGAGCCTGCCATCAACTTTGACAGGTCGTAGCCAGTGACGTTTTTGACGACCTTGCCGCCCGATTTGAAGATTTCGCCGCGGCCGCTGACCGCGCGAAAACCGAGAAAATGGTCGCGGGCGGCCCCCGCCTTGATCCGTCGCGGTCCGCTGAGGTTGCAGGCGAGCGCGCCGCCAAGCGTCGGTCGAGTGTCCCGCGAAGCGAGCAGAGAGCGCCAGTCCGGCGGCTCGAAGGCCAGTATTTGCCGATTTTTCGCCAAGGTGTCGGCAATCTCGAAGAGCGGTGTCGCCGCTCCCGCGGTCAGCACAAGCTCGCTTGGCTCGTAGCTGCGGATCCCCGACAGCTGTGACAGATCTAGCGTGCGCGGTGTCTGCATCGGCCGCCCGAGCCCGCGCTTGGATCCGCCCGCGATCAATTCGAGCGGCGCGCCGGCCGCGAGCGCATCGCCGACCGCCTCGCGCAACTCCATCAGGTCGTTGGGCGAAAACCGTGTCATCTCGAGACGATGTCAGCACCGGCGCGGCGAAGCAATCGCAACGTTCGTCACTGGACGTCCCGCCTCTTGGCGCCGAGGTGGTGGGTTGCGCAGGCGAAACCTATCATCCGATGTGGGCTTCCCAGCGGATCGAGCCCGGGGGTTATCCCGACCTACGCCTTGGGATTACTTAGTTACTTAGTACGTAGGGCGGAGAAGCGAGCGCGCTGCGCGAGCGTACTCCGCCAATGCCGCGCATCG